>CAYJUQ010000012.1:0-9609 GCA_964373425.1 uncultured Candidatus Saccharibacteria bacterium | reverse complement strand
CCTACACAGATTATTTTTATTATATACCCACATTATTATTCTGTCAAGAGTTGATTGAGCGTATGCGATAATGTACACTTAAGGAGTGCAGATGATCATCGGCCACACCACTATCGTTGCCTACCTTTCGAAATGTATTGAACGCAAGAGGTTCTCTCACGCGTATCTTTTTGACGGCCCGGAAGGCGTGGGGAAGACCGCGGTTTCGCATTACTTTGTGAAACTGCTCCACTGCACGGAGCGAAAAGGATGCGGCCTCTGTGATAACTGCAGGGAACTCGACAAGGGTATTTTCCCGGAACATACCACGGTTACTTTGAAGGAAGGGGCGTCTGAAATTGGTATTAAGGAGGTGAGGCAACTATTAAAGTTTGTCGCATTCACATCGGCGCGAAGCCAGTATAAATCCGTCATCATTGAAAAAGCAGATTGGCTTACCGAGGAGGCGGTAAACGCACTCTTAAAAATCTTGGAAGAACCTCGCGGCGATACCGTCTTCATCCTCATCTCTGATTTTGGGAAAGGGCTTCCGCAAACCATTCTTTCTCGTGTGGAACACGTTCGTTTTGGCGTAGTAAAACCACCGCTCATTACCGAGGGACTCCTTGCCCGCGGATATGGCAAGAAAGAAACGGAAGACGCGGTGCGCTACGGCGTGCGTCGTCCCGGTTTTGCGCTTCACTACATAGAAAATAAAGATTGCGTGAACGAGGACCACCAGAATTTGATTCATCTCGTTACCACAGTGAAAGAACAATCGCTCGATGAACGTTTTCGCGAGGTGCTAAGCCTACTGGAGGACACGAAGCGCAGAAAGACATTTTTGATGACTTTCTCTTTTTTTCTGCGTGATCTTTTACTCTCCCACGAGGGGGTTGATGCACACTATATGAGCGCATATTTTTCAAAAAACGATCTTTCGAAAATGAAAAATCGCTACACGCCAGAGGAACTTTTAACGCTTCTTCGCATCGTACGCGATACCGAATTTATGCTTGCCCACACGAATGTGAGTCCGAGGCTTGCCCTCGAGGTATTAATGTTACATATTTAATATGCGTATTTTTTTTGGTTTCGCTATCTTTCTTATCGTTCTTGGCATAGGCGTACTCATCGTCGGTTTTATCCTGCAGTCTACATTCAATGTTTCGGTCTTTGGCGGCCGTGAACCACGCGCTCAAAAATCCCAAGCTGCAGGGATACTTTTGAGTGAGAATCGTGGCGAGAATTGGCAATTCCGAAACGCGGTGCCCCCCCTCGGGGACCTTTCACGGCTCCCCATCTCCGATTTCATATTTGATCCAACGACGGCAGGGCGTCTCTATATAGGAACCAAGGACTTCGGTCTTTTAAAAACAGAAAACGGAGGGGAAACATGGGTACAGCTTACCGATACTACCAATCTCCTTACACCCAAAACCCACATTGCAAAGATTGCCCTAGATCCTACGAATCCCGACGTTCTTTATCTTGCTACTTTTGTGGGAGAGAAGGGAAGAATCCTTGTTTCCGGAGATGGCGGGAAAACATTCCGTGAAGTATATACTGTTGCAACCGCAAAGACGTATGTGACTGATATTGTGCTTGATGCGCATACTCCTACCACCATATATACAGGAACGAGTAGCGGGCTGTTTCTTGAAAGTATTGATGGGGGAGTATCATGGAAGGTTCTTGCCCAGTTCCAAGGCGGTATCAGGCGGATTCTTCCCGTACCATCAAACCCAAGTAGCATGTATGTGATAACTCCCGAACATCTCTACCGAACCGTCAATAGGGGACGGATGTGGCAAGAATTGACACCACGCCTTGAAGCGTTTAAGGGGGCAGAAACTATCACCGACTTCGTATTTGATCCGTACAACGACAACCGTATCTATCTCGGAAGTCAATTCGGACTACTCGTGAGTGAAAACGGTGGTCAGGGCTTTCGGGAGATTCCCACTATTATTCCGCGAAGTTCTCTCCCCGTGCTCTCTATTGCCGTTGATTTAGTCGATCCGCGCACACTTTATGTGACGAGCGTGAATCAGCTTTATACTACTTTCGATGGAGGAAATACATGGAATGTGAAGAATCTTCCGGTGACGGCTCCCGCGCGTAGTATTCGTGTAGATCCCTATAACCCCCCACGTCTCTATATGGTAAGCGGAGACTAGGAGATGAGACCCATAATGACGAAAGAAATTCTCGACCACACAAAAAAAATATTTGATGAGCTGCTCGCCCACCTTAAAGGTGAGCTCATCAAAATCCGTACCTCCCGGGCTCAGACGGCGCTCATTGAGGATATTCCGGTCGAATACTACGGATCGAAACTTCGAATGAAGGAACTTGCAACTATCACTATTCCCTCACCCCAGATGATACACATTGAACCGTGGGATAAGGGTGGTATTGATGCGATTGTGGGTGCGATTCGCGCATCACATCTTGGCATTGAACCAACGGTTGATGGAACGGTGGTGCGGCTCTTCCTGCCGATGCTTACGGAAGAGCGAAGGAACGAGCTTAGAAAACTCGTGGGGGCGAAACTTGAAGAGACACGAATCGCGCTCCGTCAAAGGCGCGATGAGGCGTGGAAAAAAATACAAGAGCTTGAGCATGCACATCAAATTTCCCAAGACGATAAATTCCGCGCGAAAGATGAACTCCAGCGCTCTATTGAGGAATATAATGAAAAGATAAAAGAACTTGAAGAACAAAAAGGGAGTGAAATTATGTCAGTATAATTCGCATCACCATGCTTGAAACAGCTCTACTTTTTATCGCCATCTTAACCCCCCTTATCCTCATCCACGAATTTGGCCATTTTGTAAGCGCGAAGCGTGCGGGTCTTCTTGTGCATGAATTTGCGCTTGGATTTCCTCCGCGGCTTTTCGCGCGTAAATTCGGCGAGACAACGTATTCCATCAACATTTTGCCACTTGGAGGATATGTGAAAATTTTTGGTGAAGAAGGCGAGGGGGCAGGCGACCCAAAAAGTTTTATATCGCTTTCCGTATCAAAGCGTTTGCTCATTCTTTTTTCGGGAGTCTTCATGAATGTGGTATTTGCCTTTTTTCTTTTTTCGGTTGGGTTTCTCATCGGGCTTCCCACAAGTTACGACCCTTTAACGCTTAATCCCCGCGCGGACTATACCGATATCAAAGTTCAGATTATTTCTCTTGCGCGAGAATCACCCGCAGAACGTGCCGGAGTCCGTATGGGGGATGTAGTGGAATCCATTCGCGATGCGACCGGGACCGTCTACCCCATTACTGAAGTAACTACGCTACAAGAGGTGACAAGACAGAATCTTGAAAAACCGATTGAACTTTCGATTCGACGGGGGAGTGAACATCTTTCATTTTCTGTCGTTCCCCGTAGCATTCCTCCCGCGGGCGAGGGTCCCATCGGGATCATGCTTGATAAAACCGCGCTTGTCTCTTATCCTTGGTATCTTGCAATTTTTAAGGGGTTTACCCATACATTTCAGGCGGGGTTTGTGCTCCTTCGTGGGCTTGGCGAGGTCGTTGGGAGTTTTATTCGAGAAGCGAGAGTTGATCCCGATCTTGTATCCGGTCCTATCGGGATTGCGATCTTTACCTCGCTTTTTAGCGATCTCGGGATACGGTACCTTATGCAATTTACGGCACTCATATCTATTAATCTTGCGGTCCTCAACGTCATTCCGTTCCCCGCGCTTGATGGCGGGAGAATTCTTTTCGTGTTGATCGAAAAAATAAAGGGGAAACGGGTTGATGAACGAGTCGAACACCTCGTACACTCGCTGGGGTTTGCGATTCTCATCGTCTTCATGATCGCGATCACCATTAAAGATGTGGTGCGTTACCTATGAGACAGTCTCAACTTTTCACACGAACCAAAAAAGAACCGCCGAAAGACGCGACAACGATAAGCCATAAGCTGCTCGCCCAAGCAGATTTTATTGATCAGCTGATGTCTGGCGTATACAGTTTTCTCCCGCTCGGTTGGCGAGTACATCGAAAGATCGAACGCATTATTCGGGAAGAGATAAATCGTATTGGCGGACAAGAGCTGTTTCTCCCAGTGCTTCATCCTAAAGCCATCTGGCAGGAGACGGGAAGATGGGAGACCATAGACCCCCCGCTTTTTAAATATAAGGATAGGCATGGGAAGGAAGTCGCACTCGGCTCAACCCATGAAGAAGTGATTACTGACCTTGTGCGTCGTCGAATACGCTCCTATAACGACCTTCCTTGCTACCTCTACCAGATACAGGATAAGTTCCGGAATGAACTTCGCTCGCAGGGGGGGCTTCTCCGGGTGAGGGAGTTCGTTATGAAAGATCTTTACAGTTTCCATACGGATGAGGTAGATCTCAATCGCTACTATAGGGAGGTAATTGGAGCCTATAGGCGAATTTTTAAACGGTGCGGACTCGAACCGGTTATTGTGGAGGCGTCTGGCGGAACCATCGGCGGCAAGGTAACGAACGAATTTATGGTTATTGCCGAGAGCGGGGAGGATCGTATCATACTTTGTACAAGTTGTGGTTGGGCAACGAATACCGAAGTACTTACAAAAACCGCGCCTACACGTTGTCCTTCCTGTAACCACGCTCTCGAGCGTGCATCCAGTATTGAAGCGGGCCACATTTTTAGTTTAGGCACTGAATATTCAAAAAAAATGGGTGCTTCCTACGTTACTCGCGAAGGCACGCGAAACCTCATTCACATGGGATGCTACGGGATCGGCTTGGGGCGGCTTATGGCAACGGTTCTCGAGGTACATCATGACGAGCACGGAATGATTTGGCCGTCCGAGATTGCGCCATTTGCGGTACATATCCTTATGATAGGGAGTGATCGTATCGTAAAAAAGATTGCAGATAGGCTTTATCGTGATTTACAAAAACGGAACATTGAGGTATTATACGACGATCGCGATGAATCGGCGGGTGTAAAGTTTTACGATGCAGATCTTATAGGAATTCCGTGGAGAGTGCTTGTGAGCGAGGGAACGGTGGCAAAAGACAGTGTGGAGATGAAGAGAAGATTTGAAAAAAAAGCAAGATTGGTGAAAATAAAAAACTTGATCGATCAAATGTCAAAGTATCAAGGTGTCAATATGTCAAAGACTCTGACACTCTGATACTCTGAAAACTTCTGCTTAGTAAACTCTTCAATTCAATATCCTACGACATGGGCGTTGATCTTGGGACGGCGAATAGCCTTGTGTATGTCCGCGGGCGTGGCATTGTGATTAACGAACCTTCAGTCGTTGCCATCAATCAAAAAACCGGAGAAATACTTGCTATTGGGGAGGAAGCACAGAAAATGGTAGGGCGTACTCCTGCGCATATCAATGCGGTGCGTCCCCTTGTCCAAGGAGTGATCTCTGATTATGAGGTTACCTCGGAAATGCTCCGCTACTTTATTGAAAAGGTGCACGCAAAGAAATTTTGGTTTCTTCCGCGTCCGCGCGTCGTGATCGGCATTCCTTCCGGGGTTACCGAGGTAGAGAAAAAAGCGGTCGAGGATGCAACGCGAGACGCAGGGGCGCGAGAAGTATATCTCATTGAGGAACCTATGGCTGCAGCGATCGGCGCGCGTCTCCCCGTGCAGGATGCCGGAGGATCCATGATTGTTGATATTGGCGGAGGCACTACGGAGGTTGCAGTGATTTCACTCGGTGGCATTGTCGTATCTCGGAGTTTGCGCATTGCGGGTGATAAACTGGATGAGGATATCATTCGGTACGCACGGGAAGAACTGAAGCTCGTGCTTGGGGAACGGACCGCAGAAGGTATTAAAATAAAAATCGGGTCTGCATTTGAAGAAGATTTAGGGCTTGAGGCACCAATGCGGGGACGGGATCTTATCACGGGTCTTCCGAAAGAAATTAAGGTACAAGACGAAGATATTCGAGAGGCGATGAAACGCTCGGTGGCAAATATTGTGAATGCGATCAAAGACACCGTTGAAGAGACGCCCCCTGAACTTGTCTCTGACATCATGGAACGAGGCATTGTGCTTGCAGGAGGGGGCAGTCTTCTGCGAGGTCTTGATAAACTTGTCTCGCAAGAGACAAAAATGCCGGTGGTCGTAACTGATGACCCCCTCACCGCAGTGGTGCGAGGCACCGGCATTATTCTCGAAAAACTCGATGAATTACGAGACGTGCTTGTACCCAAAGATTACTATAATGAAACACCGAGGTAAGCCGCAATGTTTCTTCTGCGTAAAAGAAAGCGCGAGATTAACGTACGCGAAGCCCACACCATAGAACCGGAGGAGATTTTTCTCGATTCAAAAAAAGAAGAAAAGGAAGAAACAAAAGAGGGAAGACTCGAGTTCCCCCTCAACCAAAAACTCATATCATTTATTTTTCTGTTTCTCTTGGGTGTGTTCGCCCTGCTCATGGGGCGAAATTTTTATTTACAGGTACTTCATGCAGACGAGTTTGAAAAGTTAAGCAAAGAGAATTACTTGCGGATACGTCCCCTTTGGGCGCCCCGTGGGATTATCTATGATTCGGCGGGGAAACCCCTCACGTTGAATACACTATTTTACAGCCTCTATTTTGATTACGCGCGATCGCTCAAAGAAAATCAATTCGATGAGGATCTTGCGATTCTTCGAGATGCGTTTTCGTTTCTCGATGAAAAAAGAAGAGCGGACATATTCAGTGTGCTTACCCGAGAAAAACTGGAGGCGCGTTCACGAACAAAACAAGACCCGCTCTTACTTATCGATGATATCCCGCCCGATATTGCCGAAAGCCTCATCGAGATCGATTTTACAAGTCCCCATTCCGGGATACAGATTGAAGCCAGGTTTCGCAGATCCTACGATGAAGAAAACGCATTCTCGCATCTTCTCGGATACGTAGGAACCGGATTGAACAAAGAAGAATCTCCGGACTACTTTTTGAAAAATCAAGAAGGTGTCTCTGGAATTGAAGCCTACTATAATGACTATCTTCGGGGAGAAAACGGAGAGATACTCACATTTACCAATGCGAGGGGCGGAATCGAACGAGAGGCAAGGGGGCAAGATCCGCAGATCGGCAATAATGTGTATCTTGCTATTGATCGTGACCTCCAAGTGCTCTTATGGCGCACTCTTACCTATTTTTCACGAAGTTATGGGGGGCGCGCGGCGGCAGTGGCGCTTGATCCTCGCGATGGATCGGTCCGCGCCATGGTGAGTACTCCCGGGTTCCCCGCCACAAAACTTTCTTCGGGTATTAGGGAGGACGAATTTGAAGGGCTGCTTCGTGATCCATCGAAACCATTTTTTAATCGAGCACTTTCCGGCGAGTATCCGCCCGGTTCAACAATCAAACCGTTTGTTGCGCTCGCCGCTCTTGAAGAAAATATTATTAATCCCATGAAGAAAATTTATGCGCCGGGTGAAATTCGAATACCAAACCCCTATAATCCCGCCATCACCTATGTTTTCCCCGACTGGAAAGAACATGGGTGGGTAAATATGATAGATGCAATTGCAGTCTCCTCGAACGTTTACTTTTATCAAATCGGCGGAGGGTACGGAGACCTCAAGGGGCTCGGTATAGAGAAACTTTCATCCTGGCTTCGAGCACTCGGTTTTGGAAAGGCTACTGGTATCGACCTTCTGGGAGAGACCGGTGGGTTTATTCCGACACCGGAATGGAAACAAAAAGTAAAAGGTGAGGATTGGTATATTGGCGATACGTACCACGCGGCGATCGGCCAGGGGGATATCACCATGACACCGCTTCAGATTGCGCGTGCTACCGCACTTGTTGCGAGTGACGGGAAGTCGTTTACTCCGCACATTCTCGAGCGGATCGAGAATAACGACGGCACCACGCGACAAATGTTTCATCCTCAAGAGAAATATATTCCTTCTCTTGATACAACGAATATCGGAGTCGTAAAGCGCGGCATGCGAGAGGCGGTAACCTCGGGGTCGAGTAAGCTTCTTTCCGGGCTTCCGGTTAAAATTGCGGGGAAAACCGGAACTGCCCAAAATCAGAGTGGCAGAAGAACGCCGCATGCATGGTGGACGGGTTTTGCGCCCTACGATAATCCGGAAATTGTGCTTACTATTATCGTTGAGAACGGGGGAGAGGGAAGCAGCGTTGCAGTACCCGTTGCAAAAGAGGTTCTCGAGTGGTATTTTAATAGAAAGTGATGTTACCCACACACCAATTTTGCAGAGATTTTGGATGGCGGCACATCCTGCACCCTGTAACCGACAAAGTGCAGGAGTCCTATTCGGACACAGTGCCGCGAGACAAAACGCCAGATCGTTTCTTATGCGCAATATATTCCTAGATAGGACGGCAAAATTGGTGAGGGGTCTCGATTTTGTAACCATCCGTCTCTGACGGGTTGGACAAAATCGGAGTTTTCCACAATCCTCGGTTGTTGACAAGGTTTTTTGATGGTATAATGGGGATGGAGGCAAGAACCTGACGAGTCCCTATTACACATAAAAGGGAAGATGTAATGAGTATTCGATCGGTTTCTTGACAAAGCTTTATCATAAAATATATAAGGTATATTTTTTTAACTAATAAAAACACCGAATACCGGTTGAGGTAATTCGGTTTTTTTATTCACATAATGAACCAATCTACATCTTTTCGTAGCACCGCGTTCGAGACGATAAGTCGACACACCGTAGTATGGGGTACCACGATTTCGCTTATCCTTTGGTCCCTTGGTCTTCCCCTCGGGATTTTATTAAGTCCGCAGGAATCTCTTGCGATTTCTGTTACGGGCGCGCCGCGTGTGATGAATACCTATTTCTTATCACCCACAATCATTGTGGTGAAATTTAATGAGGACATGAATCCCGCAACAATCGGGGCCGATGATTTCACTATCAGCACCTCATATGTCGAGACACCCACTGATAATCCCGCGGCTACTGCCATACAAATGCAGAATCTTGACGGAGGAACAAATAATGCGGTTGCGGTGGTTGCAGGAAATTCAGTGATATCTCCCTCAGCTGGCAACCAGGTAACGGTGCGGACCGGAAGCGGCGCTCCTGCAGATCAAGCAGAGGGACTCACCCAATTGGATAATATGGGATTTTCCCTCATGATGCCTCCTCTTCCGCCTAATGTTCTTATCTCTGAAGTTCAGCTTGGCGGGGCGAGTGCATCGGTTGAAGCAATCGAACTCTATAATAAAACCGCGTCAGCCGTAGATATCACCGGTTGGACACTTAAAAGCGTTTCTTCTGCGGGAGTTGAAACTGTAATCGATGTAGACCCGGGTGGAGGAACGGCTTTTCCCGCAACAACCACAGTTGGGGCTTCGGGATTTCTTTCGGTGGGGCATGTGGATTTTGGTTCATCCAATGTTGACAAAACTTATGGTACTGCAGCCGATGGCGGACTACTTGATAATAACGAAGCAATAATTCTTTACGATAACAACAATACTCCCAGGGATCTTCTCGGATGGGGAACTTCTCCTGTACGCGAAGGAGATGTTTTCACAGCGAATCCCACCGCAGGACAAAGTATTGAGCGAAAAGCGACTCCGAGTTCCACCCCAACCGATATGACAACAGGCGGAGCACATGCAGGATGGGGTAACGCGTACGACTCGAACAGCAACTCATTTGACTTTACGCTTCG
>CAYJUQ010000011.1:16439-19103 GCA_964373425.1 uncultured Candidatus Saccharibacteria bacterium | reverse complement strand
GAGATCGGGGGACCGTCCTGTTTCTTTGAGTTTTGCTAAGGACACGGAGTTTACAGAATAAAAAAAGACGTGTATAAAAGTTATGCTCTTTTATAATTTACCTATAGGAGGAGGACGGTCCTTTGCGGGATAGATGCGCGGTGTTTGGAGCGGTAAGTTGGGCGAGAGACGTTTCGCAGGATATCTACGTCGGGCTTTTGTCGCTCCAGCACCGGGGCCAGGAAAGTTCTGGTATCGTGGTTTCGAAGGATGGGACCATTTCTTCCTGGAGAAAAATGGGAACCATTGAGCGTGTGTTTTCAGAAAAGATCCTAGGTGGCCTTCACGGCGGATGCGGCATCGGACATAACCGCTATGCGACCAAAGGGAGGAGTGAATCAAGAAACAAGCAACCGCTCTTTGGTTGGTTTCGAGGGAAGCGTTTTGCCCTCGGGCATAACGGCGAATTCGTTGACTATAGAAGCCAGAAACAAGCATGCAAAAGATTGGGATACCAATTTAAAACCGCAACTGATACCGAGGTTCTTGTTGCGCTTCTCCATCTTTCAGACGCTCCCACATTTGAGGAGGCACTCAAAGAAGTTCTCCCGCAGCTTAAAGGAGCATTTTCTTTGGTGATCCTCTATGATGATACCGTGTATGGGATTCGCGATGCATTCGGTATTCGCCCGCTCGTTTTCGGGAGAGATCGAAATTCATTTTATGTGTCGTCAGAAAGTTGTGCGTTGGACGTTCTCGGCGCCACCCTCCTTGGAGATGTCTTGCCCGGTGAGGTCGTGATCCTCAATACACATTCTTTACAGTCGTTTCAATGGGCGCGTTCCACACATTCAAGAACGTGTATTTTCGAATATGTGTATTTTTCACGTCCCGATAGCATCCTCCAGGGCATTCGAGTGCACAAAGCCCGAGAAGAGATGGGAGCGATTGCCGCGAAGAAAACATCACATATTCCCCTTGATGTAGTTGTCGCAGTTCCTGATTCTGGAGTTTCATTCGCCATGGGGTATGCGAAGGCCCGTGGGCTCCCCCTTGAGCTTGGTCTTTTCCGTGCGCACTCAGTGGGGAGAACATTCATCGAGCCGATTAAGCAGATACGTGAGCGCCTCCCGTACTTAAAATTCAACCCAATTCGAGAGGTAGTACGCGATAGACGCGTTGGTGTTGCCGATGATTCTATTGTACGGGCCAATACCGCACCCAAGATTATCAAAATGTTACGAAATGCAGGAGCGAGGGAGGTGCATATGATTGTGGCATCTCCCCGGATAGTCGGCACGTGCCACCTCGGCATTAACATGCCAACGCTTGAGGAAATTGCAGGTTCTTCGAGGACCGAGGCTGAAATGAAGGACTTCATTGGCGCAGACACGCTTACTTACCTCGATTTGGAGGAGCTGGCGAGTGCCATCGGATCCCCCAAAGACAATTTTTGTACTGGTTGTATGGATGGAGGAACATATGCAGTCCCCAAGTCGAAAAAGAGGATACGTCGCGAGGTAAAAAGTTGAATTCAAAAATCGCCCCGATCGCGATCGGGGCGATTTTTTGTTTTCTAGATTTGAAGAGGATTACGTCTTCACCTTCTCGACTATTTTGGTAAACACATCGGGGTGAGTTTCGGCAAGTTTGCTTAAGATTTTTCTATCGAGCGTCACCCCCCTTTCTTTGAGTAGGTGGGTGAAACGGCTGTAAGAAAGCCCATGCGTTTTGAGTGCGGCATTGATGCGGATTTGCCAGAGGCGTCGAAATTCTCGTTTCTTTCTGCGTCTATCTCGATATTGATAGGTCCACGCGTGAAAAAGCGCTTCTTTCGCAAGCCTCGCTTTCGATTTTCTCCCCCATGTAAATCCTTTCGCGTGGCGAAGGAGTCGTTCCCGTTTTTTTACTTTTATCGTCCCCCGTTTTACTCGTGTCATCGCGGAATGTAGTGGATCATTTTGCGTATTACTTTTGCCTCACTTTTTGAGAGTGCTCGATATTTTCGAATGCGGCGTGTTGTTTTGCCTGGATATTTCGCATTGAAATGATTCTGTCCTATGGGGCGGTGCAAAAACACACCACCTTTTGTGATTTTAAATCGATTTATAATAGCCTTTCGCGTTTTTAGTTTCATACCACCTGAATTTTTCTACTTCGACAGTATCGCCACAATGCCGCTTGGTAACCTTTTTGGAGGTTGCTCCACCTTGAATGGGCCCTCAAGGAGTGTGAGGAATATATTGATTCGTTTCGCCGCAAACTCGCCCATCGCCTTTTCTCTCCCTCGCAGACGAATCTCTACCCGTACTTTGTGGCCTTTCGCGAGGAATTTACTCGCCTGTCCCGCTTTAAACGAGAGGTCGTGTGATGAAGCGTGGAGACCAATGCGCACTCCTTTTGTATCGCCCCCACGCTTCTCTTTTGTCTTTTCTTGTCGTTCACGTTTCGCCTTCCGATATTCATACTTTCCATAATCCATGATCTTCGCGATCGGCGGATCAACCTTCGGGTTTACCTCGACGAGATCAAGATTTCGTTCTCCGGCAAGGCGCAGTGCTTCGCGTGTATCAACAATGCCGAGTTGTTTCCCCGTCTCATCAATGAGCGCTATGCGCCCGGCGCGTATTCGATTGTTTACTCGAAGCGGAAGAATAGTGTTATGTGGTTAATGTAGGGTGCTCC
>CAYJUQ010000011.1:12497-16339 GCA_964373425.1 uncultured Candidatus Saccharibacteria bacterium | reverse complement strand
GTGGAGATGGTGGGAATTGAACCCACGTGTAGAGAGTTATCTTGCGGCGTTTCTCCATGCGTGGTTTCGTTTAGCGTGAGAGTATAAAGTGAAAAACGAAACAAAACCCCCATACTCTTTTTCGGTAAATTTCGAGCGCCCTCCCCCGAAAAAGGAGAGCGTCTAGCTCGATGGTATGACACCCGGACCCTCGCTACCGAGCATCACGAGGCCGGATGGGTTGTAGGTATTACGCTACAGCCATTGCAAGCTTTGGAGGTTTATCTCCAAAGAGCTTGGCGAATAAGTTTGCACTTATTGTGTGTTCTTGAAGTTTTACGAGATTCAAGAAGACTCGGCATGCACGCTGCAAGGCAAACTCCTATCGATGCCTCACATCCCCGCTAGTCGTCCTCGTGGCCCGTGAGGGTTCGTGCTATTTTTCTTTTCACCTCACGTCGTTTGATGAGTTCTCGTTTATCAATCTGTTTCTTCCCTTTTCCTACACCAAACTTCAATTTTATAAGGCCACGCTCGCTAGTATATACTTCAAGGGGCACCAAGGTCAAGCCTTTTTCTTTCGTTTTCCCGATGAGGTAGCGGATTTCCTTTTTCTTAAGGAGGAGTTTCCGCGACCGTTCGGGGTCATAATCGGGTGGCGCATTTTTTGGTTGGTATGGCGGTATAGTTGCGTTGAGGAGGAATGCCTCTTCGTTTTTGATCACCACATATGCGCCAAGAAGGCTCACATGCCCAGTTTTTATCGCTTTCACTTCATGGCCCAGAAGCGCTAAACCCGCCTCGAACGTTTCAAGTATTTCATAGTCAAATCGCGCGCGTCTATTTACGCCAAGTACCTTCATGCTTTTATCATACCGTTCCTGTATCCAGTTGCCAAAGTGGCAGCGAGTTCGTTATGATATAAGGCAACGTTCTTTTTAATTTGAGAGGTGCAATATGGTAATGACCGACTGGCAAGGAATAATCGAAGCATACCGTCATTTTCTTCCGGTAAGCCGAGGAACACCGATTATTACATTAAAAGAAGGGAATACCCGGCTTATCCCCGCAAAACGGCTTCAAGATGCTATCGCAAAAGATTCTGGCATCACTATTTCACTCCATCTTAAGTGTGAGGGCGATAACCCCACCGGTTCTTTTAAGGATCGCGGGATGACCGTTGCAGTTTCAAAAGCGGTTGAAGACGGCGCGAAAGCGGTGATATGCGCATCAACCGGGAACACCGCTGCATCAGCCGCGGCCTACGCCGCACGAGCCGGGCTTCGATGTATCGTGTTGATCCCGGAAGGGAAGATCGCGAAAGGGAAGCTCGCCCAGTGCCTCATCTACGGCGCCGAGGTTATAGAAGTGCAAGGGAACTTCGATGACGCGCTTCGGCTTGTGAAAGAGATCACGAAGATCCATCCCATTACGCTTGTAAACTCCATAAATCCTTATCGGATTGAAGGGCAAAAGACTGCTGCGTTTGAGATTTGTGATGTGCTTGGCGTATCTCCCGATTACCACTTTATTCCCGTGGGGAATGCGGGGAATATCACCGCGTATTGGAAGGGCTATCAAGAATACCACCAATGGATTTGCAGGAAAAGTGGGAGCATGCGCCTTTCCTATCTCCCGCCAAAGATGATGGGGTTTGAAGCGGAGGGTGCTGCGGCAATTGTACGCGGCTACCCCATACCAAACCCGGAAACTATTGCAACCGCAATCCGTATTGGAAATCCCGCACTCTGGCAGGAAGCAGTGAGGGCACGTGATGCATCCGGCGGCATTATTGATACCGTAACTGATCAAGAGATTCTTGAGGCGTACGACCTTATTGCGAAGACCGAAGGCATTTTTTGCGAACCATCGTCTGCCGTATCGATTGCAGGACTTCTCAAATCCACAAAGAATGGTCTAGTGAAAAACGGCGCGCTCGTTGTGGCCACCCTCACCGGTCATGGTCTGAAAGACCCAGATACTGCGATACAACTCGTGAGGGCGCCAAGGAAAATTAGGCCCATAATCGAGGATTTAGCGGAACTACTTAAGTAGGTACTTGTGGATAATTCATTCCTTGACACTCGTTTCTGGAATGTTATGATAAAAGTACTGAAGCCTTAAGGGAGCTCAGCTTCCTCAAAACTTCACACAGTTCTTTTAAAGGCGACCCTCTGGGTCGCCTCTCATTTTTAAAAGCCTCACCGAAGTGAGGTTTTTTATAACGTTCGTTATATATGTGAAGACTAAGTTGTGCGAACGGAGTTTAGTCGATATGATGGAGATACTAAAATGATACGTGAAAATGTAAAAAAGATAATAACGATGGCGTTTCGGGAGATGAGATTTCCGGCAATACCGCTCCACATTGAACGTCCGGATGCTGCGCACTTTGGAGATTTTTCAATCAATATCGCCATGCAGCTTGCCCCCATCCTTAAAAAACCACCGCGTGAGATTGCAGACCGCATTGTTGAGAAACTCAACAAGGCGCCCCTTTTTGAAAAAGTTGAGGTTGCGGGACCCGGCTTTATCAACCTCTTCCTTAAAAAAGATGTATTTTTGAAGGAGGTGGCCGGGATCCTAAAAAAGAGTGAGACGTATGGGGCCCTTCGCATAGGGAAGACAGAGAAGGTAAATGTAGAGTTTATCTCTGCAAACCCAACCGGAGAACTCCATATCGGCAATGGCCGGGGGGCATTCTGGGGGGATGTCCTATCCAACGTCCTTCGTAAAGCCGGCTACAATGTTACCCGTGAATATTACGTACAGGATGCGATGGCAAGTAATCAGATTAGGGAATTAGGGAGAACTGTGCTTGGGGAGGGGAGCGTCTATAAAACTGCTTATCTTGAAGATAAGATGAAGCGTCTCCGCGTGCGTCTGCGCAAAGTGAATGATCCCGCTCGAGCCGGGCACCAGATGGCCAAGGTCATCCAGAAAGATATTCGTCGGTTTGTAGAACGTACGCTTCGTATTCATTTCGATGAGTGGATTTCCGAGGAAGCGCTCTACAAAGAAGGATGGGTGGAGAAGGCGCACGCGCTTTTAGCGCGTAAGCACCTTCTCTATCAAAAAGACGGCGCCCAGTGGGTTCGCACGCATGATCTTGGTGCTCCGGAAGATAGGGTCGTGGTGAAGCAGACGGGTGAACCAACCTATCTTTTGCCGGATCTTGCCTACCACAGCCATAAGTTTTCTCGCGGGTTTGGGAAGGTAATTAATATATGGGGCGCAGATCATCAAGGCCATGTGAAAGATATGGAAGCCCTTCTTACGGCGCTTGCCGCAAAACGAGAGGCAGTGTTTTTGATCTCACAGCTTGTGCGGCTGAAGGGCGGCGAGAAACTTTCAAAACGGAAAGGCAAGATTATAACGCTCGAAGAGCTTGTAGGAGAGATAGGGCTTGATGTTGCACGTTTCTTCTATCTCGAGAAGTCACTCGATACGCAAATGGAATTTGATTTTAAACTCGCGAAAGAGAAATCAGAGAAAAACCCCGTGTATTACGTGCAGTACGCGCATGCGCGAATTGCAAGTATTCTTAAAAAATCAGAAACAAATCCTAAACATCAAATCCGAAACCATAAACTGGGTGTATTAATTCATTCGAGCGAGATAGCGCTTATCAGGGAACTCGTAACGTTTCCTGAAATTATAGAAGATACCGCGAGAGACTATCAAGTCCAGCGACTTCCGCACTACTCGATGCGGCTTGCGGATGCGTTCCACCGTTTCTACCACGAATGCCGGGTGCTTTCTGATGACCCTAGTCTCACCCACGCACGGCTTGCATTGGTTCGCGCATCACAAATTGTTATCAAAAATACGCTTACCCTCATGGGGATTCATGCTCCCCTAAA
>CAYJUQ010000011.1:0-12397 GCA_964373425.1 uncultured Candidatus Saccharibacteria bacterium | reverse complement strand
ATTGGCGAAACCCACCGGATTACTCCCGAGAGTCAACTCGTTGTTTCCTATGGGAGTGATCCTTGCGAGCACACGATACAACCGGGAGAGTATTATCTTCTCAAAACGATTGAACGCGTGCATCTCCCAGAGGATCTTATGCTCGTGTTTTACCCGCGTTCGAGTCTCTTTCGTTCGGGTATTGCTCTTCATACTGGTCTTGCTGACCCGGGATATGAGGGCGAACTTACCTTTGGGGTTCAGAATTTATCCTCGCATGATTTTACCCTTGAGATGGGTGCGCGAATTGCACATGGAATATTCTTTCGTGTATCAGGGGGGAAATCATATGGCGGCATTTGGCAGGGCGGGAGAATGACCTAATAATCTTCTTGCGTTTTTTTATCCAGGGGTTTACTATGCGGAGTAAGCCCTGTTCTTTGAGAAAAGAGGTGATTTCCCGTGAAGCGTGGCACACGATGGGTGAGTATTTTTGCGATTGCACTTGGCGTGTTGTTTCTTGGCGCGTGCGGCATAACGGGGGAGTCACCGAAAGATACCCCGACGCCGGAGCCTACTGCTACTGCTTCGCTCCCCGAAGGAGCATTTTTCCCTGCATCTGCGTATTTCTCCAAAGATGCGCGAGTTACCTGTGCGGTACTTGCCGAATCGCTCGTTCGAGATGATGCACTTGGTGTCATTGAACATACCGTTCTTTACTATTCGATCTCGACCGGTGATCTCATGCACGTTATTCAAGATCAGCGTTTTGGTATGGCGTTCCGGATCAATAACTTTGTGTTGACCGCACGGCACGTGGTAGGCCCCGTTGATTTCATCCCTCGGGAACGAATGGTCAATGAAGGGCTTCGCCGGGAAGATTCCTACGAGTTTCATCCGCTCCAACAATTCTTCTCCTACGGGCAGCCTGTTATCGGATTCCCGCGTTTTACCGACGAGCTTTATAATGGTGCACAGGGCGTTCCCATTCGTGAGGTATATGGTCCCAACCGTATGGACGAGTTCGACTTCGTGGTGTTTGAGGGCGAGGGATTCGCAAAAACTCCTTCTCCTACCACGAGTCCCGCCGCACCAGTAACACTCGTTGACTTCGAGCCTACCTGTCTTTTCCGTCTTTATATTGACCCCGATTTTACTACCGCGAGAGTACATGTACTTTTAGGGAAGTCGTTCACGAAAGAACGGAGCGATCGGGAGCTTGGCGGTGATTTCGTCCCCCAGAGCTACCGCACGGGAGGCGTCTTCGCCTTCTATGGAGGGTTTGGGTATGGTCCCGGTGCATCCGGCTCGCCGGTATTTCTCAGGGGAGAAGACGGTGAATTTCACATCATTGGTATCTCCGTTATTATCCGGAGCGTCGTGATCGCGTTCGCGCACGACATCAATATAGTTCAATCGGTGGTCGAGAGAAGCACGGGCGTCAATATTTTTCAAAAGTAGGATACCAAGCGGTCTTTGCAAAGACCGCTTTTTGTTTTGGTCGTTGACGTTTGCGTGCACGCGAGCTACGATACATCGTACCTTTTACCAAAAAGAGGATTGCACCATGCAGCTACGTAATGCATTTACAATCATCGTGTGGTACTGGTTGCCGCCGATTGCGCTTGCAGCGTTCATCTTTTTTCTCTCGATGCGTCCTGATTTGAAAAGTGATTTTCCCGAACTCGTTGATTTCATTCTCCGGAAGATCGCGCACGTCACCGAATTTTTTATCCTCACCTTATTTCTTGCCCGGATTGGGCTTCGCGGAGTAACCACCATACGAGTGCGGTTCGCAGTATTTGCGGTTGCGGGACTCGGCGCACTTATGACCGCGATCTTTGATGAATCAATTCAGCGTTACATTCCGGGTAGGGTCGGTTCGTATCGCGATGTATTCATTGACGGCGTTGGCGTTACGTTTGCAATAGCAATACTTCTTTGGTATTATGTTTTGAAGTCACGATCTTTGAAAACTACCTGAAAGGAGAGTCTCATAGGATGGTTGGTTCATCGCCAAAAGGAACTGGAGCCTTGATGACTTCCGAGATACCGACAGAGAATTCGGTTGGCGACATTGAGAAACTTTTCTACCAGATTAGGGATGGTATTCTTACTCCTCTGTATGTACAAGGCGGCTTTAACCAATACATAATTGTCGATGGAGAGACAAAGAGCGTATACCTCTTTGAATATGATCAAGATGCATGTTTTCTCTCACGCTTCGAAGTGCAGGGGCACAACCTTACTCTCACCGGACACGTTACCGAACCGCATGCGGTGATCCCCCTTGCTATCTCGTTGAAGGGTCTACGGGATGCAATCTTGTTTGCTTCGCTGCGCAATCCTAACTAACCCATAGTTTTCAAAAGAGCCAAATCTTATTTGGCTCTTTTCTTCTTATCTAATTTCTCGTACTATAAAATCACATGGAAATACAGAAAAACGAAAAGAAGGTTTTGAAGTTCTGGGAGACACACGATGTGTTCAAAAAGAGCATTAAGAACCGGGCGGAAGCCCGCGATTTTGTATTTTATGAGGGGCCGCCGACGGCAAATGGCGTGCCTGGAATTCACCATGTAGAGGGACGCGCGTTTAAAGACGCTGTCTGCCGTTATAAAACCATGCGTGGATTTCGGGTGCTCCGAAAAGCAGGGTGGGATACACACGGCCTTCCGGTTGAACTTGAAGTTGAAAAAACACTCGGCTTTAAAAACAAAAAAGACATTGAGCGTTTTGGCATTGCAAAATTCAACGCACTCTCGAAAAAATCGGTGTGGAAGTATAAAGCCCAGTGGGAGGATTTGACGCGAAAGATCGGATTTTGGCTCGATATGGATCATCCCTACATCACCTACACAACCGATTATATCGAAAGCGTCTGGTGGATCTTGAAGAAAATATGGGAGAAAGGCCTTCTCTACCGCGGATATAAGGTGGTGCCACTTTGCCCCCGCTGCGGTACTGCGCTCTCAAGCCATGAGGTGGCGCTTGGGTATGAAAAGATAAAAGAACCGTCCATTTATGTAAAATTCGAAATAAAAATTCCCGCCCCTGCGGGGCGAGGCTCGCCCAACAAAGTTGGGCGGCAAAATTCCAAAACCTATTTGCTCGTATGGACGACGACTCCTTGGACACTCCCCGGGAACGTTGCAGTTGCGGTGCACCCCGAGATTGACTATGTGCGGGTGAAGCAGGGCGATGACACGCTCATTCTCGCAAAAGAAAGGCTCACGGTGTTCGACGGAGCATACGAGATACTCGATACGCTCAAAGGGAAAAAACTTTTAGGTATGGCGTATGAACCGCTCTTCACCTTTATGAAGCCAGAGAAGAAGGCGCATTTCGTGATTGCAGGCGATTTTGTATCAGTTGAGGAAGGGACGGGACTTGTGCACATCGCACCCGCATTTGGCGAAGATGACATGGCGGCGGGAGAGAAAAATAATCTTCCTATCTTGATACCCGTGAAGGAGGACGGGACATTTAAAGATGAGGTGACGCCCTGGGCAGGGAAGTTCGTAAAGAACGTCGATACAGATATTACGAAGCACCTTGCATCCCGGGGACTACTTTTCAAAGAAGAACTCTACGAGCATGATTATCCTTTCTGTTGGCGGTGTAATTCACCATTACTTTACTATGCGAAAGAGTCGTGGTTTATACGGATGTCTTCCTTGCGATCGAACTTACTTGCTGTAAATACAAAGATAAACTGGGTTCCTGCGTATCTTCGCGACGGCCGCTTTGGTGAATGGCTTCGCGAGGTGAAAGATTGGGCGCTCTCCCGATCGCGCTACTGGGGGACACCGCTTCCCATCTGGGTATGCGAAAAATGCGGGCGGGAGGAATGCGTGGGAAGTATTCAAGATCTTCGTATGAAGAAATATTCTACCAACACCTACCTTTTTATGCGTCACGCCGAGGCGCTCTCGAATGTGAAGGGGTTTATAAGTTCGTTTCCCGAGATAAAGAAAGCGCCCCTCACTAAAAAGGGGAAGATGCAGGCACGGCGGATAGCACCCAAACTCAAGAAGATGGGGATCGACGTTATCTTCTCCTCCCCTCTTACCCGAACGAAAGAGACCGCAAGGTATATTAGTGAGGAGCTCGGCATACCCGTAGTGATCGCTAGAGAGATTCGCGAAATTGATACAGGTGTTTTCAACGGTGCGCGTTTGAGTGAGTATCAGCAGTTTTTTGGGGATGACGAGCGTACCAAATTCGTAAAACGTCCTACGGGAGGAGAGAACCGTGAAGATGTGCGACGGCGGATGATTACTTGGCTTCGGAAGATTGAGAGGCGCTTCCAGGGGAAAACGATTTTAGTGATAAGCCATGGCGATCCACTCTGGATTCTCGAAGGGTCACTCCTTGGGCTTAACCGGGAAGCATTACTTCGTCACAAATTCATCTCATATATTGAGAAGGGTGAGGTGCGAACAGTGCGCTATACTCTTCTTCCCTACGGTAGCGACGGCGAACTCGATCTTCACCGTCCATTGATTGATGAAGTAACCTTTTCTTGTAAAGACTGCGGCAGTACGATGCGGCGCGTCCCCGACCTTATTGATGTGTGGTTTGATTCCGGCTCTATGCCATTCGCCCAACACCACTTTCCATCCGACATTCCAAAATCTCGAAATATCGACATCTCGAAATCTATACACATTCCGAAGGGATTCCCGTATCCCGCAGATTTCATCTGTGAGGGGATGGATCAGACACGCGGGTGGTTCTATACCCTCCTTGCAATTTTTACCGCACTTGGGCTTGATCCCCCGTATAGAAATGTGATCTCGGTTGGATGGGTGCTCGATAAGCACGGGAAAAAAATGTCGAAGTCAAAAGGGAACGTGGTTGATCCATGGGCACTCGTAGAAAAGTATGGTGCCGATGCGGTCCGTTGGTACTTCTATACGGTCAATCAACCCGGCGATCCAAAGCTTTTTGATGAAAAAGACGTAGAGGAGCGTTTGCGGAGATTCGTGATGACGTTCTGGAACACCTATCTTTTCTTTGAAACATATGCTTCAAAGAAAGTTTCAATTTCCAATATCCAATTTTCAAAACGTAATGTCTTGGATCAATGGATTCTTTTGAAACTAAACGGCCTTATTCGTGAAGCCACACAGAGCCTCGATGCGTACGATGTGGTGGGATCAGCGCGCGCAATTGAAGTATTTGTTGGCGATCTTTCCAATTGGTATGTGCGGCGGTCTCGCAGGCGTTTCCAGCGGCCATCGCATCTTCGTGAAAAACGCGAGGCAGAAGCAACGCTCGGCGCGGTACTCCTCGGACTCACAAAAGTAAGCGCGCCATTTACGCCGTTCCTTGCCGAATCAATTTATCAGCGTCTCCGTCTACGCCTTGGTGAGCGGAACGAGTCGATACACCTTGTGGGATGGCCGAAATTATCCAAAACCACGTCTCAAGAAAGATCAATCCTTCTTGCGATGGACTTGGCGCGACGTATCGTGGCGCTTGGTCTCAAAGCACGGGCTATGTCTCGTATAAAAGTACGGCAGCCGCTCGCCGAACTGCTGGTAAGTGAAAAACTCCCCTCGGATATCGCGGATATTGTGAAAGATGAATTGAATGTAAAACGAGTTATCTCTACCAAGACCATGAGCGCCGATGCGTATATTATAAAAGTTGAAGAGGATGGAGTTACTGTCGGGCTTGATACCCGTATTACCGAAGCACTCAAAGAAGAGGGAATAGTGCGGGAGATTGTGCGCATCATTCAGGATATGAGGAAAGATGCGGGATATACGCCGTTCCATAAAGTAGCGGTGTACTACGACGGGGGAGAGAATCTTGTTTCGCTTCTTGATCGAAATCAATCTTCCCTTGTTGCTGAAGTGGGCGCAAAAACCGTTACTCACAAGCGTGTGTCACCAAAGGATTTCGATGTAGAACGAGATGTTGAACTGGGCGGGCAGACGCTTTGGCTTGCGGTAAAAAAGGTGCGGGGTTGACAGTTTTTCAAAAAAAGAGTATACTAAATTATTCCATGAAATAAGACGAAAGATGCTCTTTGTAAACTGAAAAGGAGGAAATTATCATGTTGAATATTGTCCGTCCGTTCCCGGGGGTGCCGACTGCACTCGCGGGCCCCGGGGCACTTTTTGGTCTTGAGGATCGAATTTTGCTCCTGAGAGGGCAAATCGAAAGTTTTAGCCTCGATGCTACACCTGCGGGCCCCATGATTGCGGGAGACGATGTTGCGTTAGGCCTCCTCCGCCTTGATAAAGAATCAGCCAAACCAATCAAACTGGTGATCAATAGCCCTGGCGGTGATATAGGTGACGGGCTTATCATCGTTGATACTATTGCAGGTCTTCGTTCTCCTCTCTGGACATTCACGTTTGGCTGTGCAAGTTTTGCAACCGTTATCGCATGTCTTGGCGAGAAGAAACATCGTTATATTTTCCCTTCCGCAACCTGTATGTTGCACAGAGCCTTTATTGGTATAAAGGGGGAAGAAGAGAATGTAGCTGCCACAATGAGGCACTCTCAATTGAAAATCCAGAAAATACTCGACCTCCTTGTTGTCAACACCGAGCTTACAAAGAAGGTAAGAAAGATCGCAAACGATATCAAAGAATATATGAAAGGGGAGAAATTGATTGTTACGGCTGACGGGAAGGAAGCACGGGCTTCTTCTCCGGAGGAAGCAAGTCGGGCTGCGCTCAAGGAGTGGCTCGGTACCGACCGTTATCTTACTCCGCAAGAAGCGATAGATTACGGCATCGTTGACCATATCGTCACACCGGGAATTCAGCGGGAATTCTTTAATATCTCGAATGACGCAACTCAAAATCCTGTGGCCTAGCCACAGGATTTTCATTTATCCGTCACTAGGCCATCTCTGCGTCCTTTGGTATGATGATTTTATACGTACTATGGCACGGGCACGCGGTATCGTGATTCACCAAGAAGATTTCCGGGAAGCGGACCGGATATACACCTGCTACACCAAAGAGCGCGGGAAGTTGGATGTGCATGCGAAAGGGGTGCGAAAGATCACCGCAAAATTAAAACCGGAGCTTGAACTTTTGAGCTTCCTTGAGTTTGAGTATGTAGAGGGGAAGCGCTATCCAATTGTGACTCACGTTGAGGCAAAAGCACAATTTTCACGGATGAAAGAAAATCTCGAGGCGCTCGAGGTGGCGCTTCGTCTTGCCGGTACGTTACGAAAGGTGCTCAAAGGGGAAGAGGCAAACGAACCAATGTGGCGGCTTCTTCTTGGTGCACTTTCTTATCTTGAGGAGCATTCCGATGAAATTCATCGTTACCGAGAAAGGCTTGTAACATTTTTTAACTGTAAGCTTATTCGCTATCTTGGAGTCATGCCGAATCTTGAGGAGTGCGTTCATTGTGCGAGATCGTTCGCCCGACACCACATGTTATTTTTTGGCAGCGGTGTTCACGGTGCTTTTTGCGATGGTTGCACACAAGAAGGTATACATCTTATTCGTCTCTCTCCCGCCATGCGTGAAAAGCTCACCTCGTTTTTTGAGAAAAACTGGATGGTCGTACACACGATCCCACTTTTTCCCGAAGAAGAAATCATCCTGAGCGATATTACTCAGGTTTTCATGGAATCCGTGATATAATAAAAGGCATCATACGACTACAATGAAACGTGACGCATATTTAACTCGTATCGGATTTATCCTCTTGTTGATTCTCCTTGCATTTGGGAGTATCTATTTCCTTTTCAAAAAATCACCTTTTCTCAAAGAGAGCGTGGCAATTGAGATTTTTGCGCCATCCCAGGTCTCTGCGGGGGAGCATGTCGAGTACACTGTCGTTACCAAGAACAAAAGCAGTCTTACGCTTAAAAGCGCTGAACTTGCCTTTCATTTTCCCCAAGGCTTCATGGAGGAGCGAGACGAAAAACTCATTATTGCAGGTCCGAAAACGATTGTGATAGGAACGCTTGCGCCAGGCGAAGAGCACCGGCTAGCGTTCAAAGCCGTTGCGTTCGGCCTTGAGGGCGAAGAGAAGCGCGCACGGGCGATTCTTTCGTATACGCCGGAAAAGATTAACGTGCCGTTTGAATCATCGAAAGATCACGCGCTCTCTATCAGTTTTGTTCCGGTCGTGCTCACCTTTGCTTTTCCCTCCGAGCTTACCATTGGCAAAGAGTTTGAGATCCGTCTTGGTTATACCTCAACCTCGTCCATCCCATTTCCCGACACCCGTCTTATTTTTGAGCCGCCCGATGGGTTTACCGTTCTTGGATCGGTTCCTCCTCCAACACTTGAGAACTTTATATGGGGAATTGGTGATCTTACGCGAAAAACGTCTGGTGAGATTTTGATACGAGGGGTGCTCACAGGTTCCGGCGTAGAGAAGAAGGTGTTTCGCGCCCAACTCGGGAGGTACGATCCTGAAGCGCGGGATTTTATACTCTACCAGAAGGGGGAAACAGAGGTGCTCGTTGGGCTTCCTCGTTTCGTGATTCGCGAAGAGTTTTCCGGGGTGAAGCGTGATGTGGTTGAAGCGGGGGCGCGCCTTCAAGGGAAAATCATTTATAAAAATGAGAGCGATGACATATTAGAGAATGTTGCGCTCCACGCCACATTTGAAGGTGCGGCGTTCGATTTTTCGTCAGTGAGCGCCAAGGAAGGCATATTGGTGAGCGCCACACATACCATCACGTGGTCGCAAGATACAAAGAAAGAGCTGCGTCTTATCGAAGCGGGAGAAGAAGGGGAGGTAGATTTTTCTGTATCAATCCTTGACCCTATCCTACAGGAATCATTTAAGGATAAGGAATTTACCGTTACGGTGAAGGGCCTCGCCCAAATGAACAACGTTACCTTGTCAGAGGCAAAAACTACTTTTAAGGTTGCTTCCCGTCTTCAATTCATACAATCCGGTTTCTTTTCGGGTTCACCATTCACATCGAGCGGCCCGATCCCCCCGAAGGTTGGCGCAAAAACGACGTATACGGTAAGTTGGCAGCTTCTTAACTACTATAACGATCTTACAAACGTGACCGTGCGCGCCGCGCTCCCCGCGTATGCATCGTGGGAAGGACGAATGTCCCCATCGAACGCGAATCTCTCATTCGATATACACACAGGCGAAGTGATATGGTTGGTTGGAGATCTTGCCGCATCAACCGGCATCCATATGCCGGTAAGGCAGGTACAATTTCAGGTGGGGGTTACGCCGCTCACCCAGCACATTGGTACAAGTCCGGAACTCATCAGCGAAGCCATTGCATCGGGGCTTGATACATTTACTAATGGTACCCTTGAGAATATTGCGAGCGCAATCGACACTAGGCTCCCCGATGACCCAACCATTGATATAGCGGATGCCATTGTCGTACCGTAACATCACCTATGCACTACTCCATGGATAAAATTGTGTCGCTCTCGAAACGCCGGGGATTCATTTTTCCCTCGTCTCAAATCTACGGGGGTTTTTCAAGTTGTTACGATTATGGGCCACTTGGGGTTGAGCTCAAAAATAATATTAAACGCGAGTGGTGGCGTTCTATGGTCTGGTCGCGTCCTGATGTCGTGGGGCTTGATGCCGCAATCCTTATGTCGCCAAAAGTCTGGGAAGCGTCGGGGCATCTTTCCGCCGGTTTCACGGATCCACTTCGTGAATGCACGCAGTGTCATAAACGCTTTCGTGGCGATACGGTTGGAGAGCGCTGTCCCGAATGTGGCGGCATACTTGGAGAAGAACGGAAATTCAACCTTATGATGAAAACCTATGCGGGTGCGGTTGAGGACACTTCCACCACGACCTACCTTCGTCCCGAGACGGCCCAAGGAATTTACGTTAATTTTCCGAACGTTCTCGATACCAGCCGTATGAAAATCCCGTTTGGCATCGCGCAAATCGGGAAAGCCTTCCGGAACGAAATCACCCCCGGGAACTTTATCTTTCGGACACGAGAATTTGAACAGATGGAAATGCAATTTTTCATAAAGCCCAATACAGCGAAAAAGCGCGGCACTCGGCGTCCTGCGGCACGAGCAACATGGGGCGCGAAAGAGTGGTTTGCCTACTGGAAACAAGAACGAATGCAATGGTACGCGGGCCTTGGCATTCGAAAGGAGAATGTGCGGTTTCGGAAGCACAAAAAGACAGAACTCGCGCACTATGCAAAGGCCGCAGAAGACATTGAGTATCGCTATCCTTTCGGGTGGGGAGAGCTTGAGGGTATTCACGATCGCGGCACCTGGGACCTTACCAGTCACGCCAAATTGAGCGGCGCGGATCTTCGTTACTTCGATGAGGCAACGAATACGCGCTATATTCCCCAGATTGTAGAGACGTCTGCGGGCGCGGATCGCTCAACACTGGTTTTTATCCTTAATGCATACCACGAGGAAAAAGTACGTGGGGAAGAGCGTGTGGTGCTCAAATTCCATCCGCGGATTAGTCCCATTAAAGTTGCGGTATTGCCCCTTGTGAGGAATAAATCAAAACTTGTTTCTCTCGCAAAACGAGTATACAAAGAGCTCCTTCCCCATTTTACGACTATGTATGACGAGGTTGGTTCAATCGGAAGGCGGTATCGGCGGCAGGACGAAGCGGGTACGCCATGGGCAATCACCATTGACTTCGAGAGCCTCTCGCGATACGATGTAACATTACGAGATCGTGACAGCATGAAGCAAACACGTCTTAAAATTGACGATCTTCTCAGTACATTAAAAAGTAAGCTAGGAGAAAGAACATGAAGTTTAGGAAGCAACAGCTTGCAGGCGGCTTACGGTTAATTACTGCTCCCCGTGACGGAGAGTCGGTAACGGTCGTTGTTGTTTTTGGCGCCGGCTCGAAACACGAAGCGAAAGATATCAATGGCATATCGCATTTCCTTGAACATGAGCTCTTTCGGGGCACGAAACGTTGGCCGAAATCAGCAGATATTGCTCTTGCGATTGAGGGCGCAGGTGGGGTCAACAACGCATTTACCGACCGGGAACTCACCGCGTATTTTGTGACGCTTCCCGCAAGGAAAATAGAGCTTGCGTTTGGAATACTCTCAGACATGGCCCTCCACCCTCTTTTTGATGAAGCCGATCTTGCGATTGAAAAAGGAGCAGTTATCCAGGAGCTTGCCCGGTATGCTGATATGCCGAGTCATGTAGTGGTTGATCTTTGGTCTACGGTGCTTTATGGCGATCAGCCGGCAGGACGTCCTATCGGCGGCACCGTAGATACGGTCAAATCTCTTTCCCGAGAAAAACTTGTTCAATATACAGAACAGTTTTATGTGGCAGAGAATACGGTAATAATTGTTGCGGGAAATTTTGACCAACGTCGCGTCACTTCACTTACTGAAAAGTGTTTTGGTTCGTTGCGAACGGGTCGTATTCCGGCAAGACCAAATGTTACACATGATTACCAAAAACGGCATCGGATCAACATCGTTACAAGAAAAACAGATCAGACGCAAGCAATCATTGGTTTTTACGGCTACCCCTTTTCTCACCCGGATCGGTATGTGGCAGATCTCCTCGCAATGATTCTTGGCGGTGGGATGAGTTCGAGGCTTTTTCGCAAGGTGCGCGACGAGAAGGGTCTTGCCTATCATGTGGGCGCAGACAGCGAGAACGAAACCGACACCGGATTTTTTGTCGCCGAGGGCGGTTTCGAAAACACGAAACTAGAAGAGGCGCTTGATATTATCGTGCGGGAGTATGCAACCCTGACTAAAGAACTTGTTTCTCGCTCTGAACTTGAGAGAGCGAAGTCATACTATAAAGGAAGAGTTTCTCTTGGTTTGGAATCTACACTTAATGCTGCAGTATTTCTCGGGGAACAAGAAACATTAACAGGCACCATTATGAATGTGCATGAACGTTTCAAGGTGATTAACGCCGTAACGTCGGATGACATCCGTCGCGTGGCGCAAGATCTTTTCCATCCCGAGAGACTGCATCTTGCGCTTGTAGGTCCCTTTGATTCCGAAACACCATTTGAGCGGCTTATCGAAAGGTTCTAAAAACACAAGACGCCTCTACAGAGGCGTCTTTAAATGGGGTAGAGGCATGGTATAATAGAAACAATATATGCCCACGAGTCAAAAAATTGAGATTTCTACCGCAACCATTATCAGGGTGCTCCTTTTTATTTTAGCGGTGGTGTTCCTCTATCGTATCCTCGATGTTATCATCGTTATCCTTTTCGCGCTCATTATCGCATCAGCCGTAGAACCGCTCGCGATTTGGATGACAAAATTTCGTATTCCGCGCCTCCTTGCCGTACTTATCATCTACCTTGGAGTTGCGCTCTTTCTGGGGCTTATTGTGTATCTTGTCGTTCCCAACCTCGTCGGGGAGTTAAGGGAACTCTCGCAGACGATGCCCCGTTTTTACGATCGCATGCTTGAGGAGTTTGGTGTTGATGTATCTCGGTATGGGCTTGCCGCGAA
>CAYJUQ010000010.1:0-19204 GCA_964373425.1 uncultured Candidatus Saccharibacteria bacterium | reverse complement strand
TTTCATTCTTCGATATTCTCGCAAATGTTTTTGGAGTTCCGGACGATCTGTGACTTCGGGACGTGGTACGTCCCACCATCCGCCGTAGTTTGGCACGCGACAGTCCGGATCAATTGGAATGTAAATGAGCACTGGCCGCGTCTCAATGGTTTTTGCCCACTCAAGCGCATGTCGGAGTTCCTCACGGGATTTTGCTTTCTTTGCGGGAACACCCATGGCACGCGCCATCCCTACGTAATCCACTTCAATGTATTTACCGTCAAGATCTCCGGTAAGCGTATTTCGATGGCGGAACTCGTTTCCGAATTCCTGAAAACCGCTTGATGCCTGAAGACCCCTGATACACTGCGGGCCGTGGTTATCTACAAGGATAACAGTCACTTTGATATGTTCCTGAACTGCGGTGAGAAGCTCCTGCGGCGCCATCATGAAAGTGGCATCACCCACCATCACGTACACTTCGCGCGATGGATCCGCAAGCTTTGCGCCAATACCGCCGGAAATCTCATACCCCATGCACGAGTACCCGTACTCGAGATGATATCCCTTGCGAGTGAGGTCCTTGCACCGCCAAAGTTTCAGAAGATCTCCGGGGAGACTCCCGGCTGCTGCAACCACCACGTCTTTCGAATCACAAAAGTCATTCACAACGCCAATCACTTCTGACTGGGCCATGGGATCTTTGGGACCGAGATTTAAAAGTCTATCCTGCTCGCGAACCCACTGGCGTTTGTAACGCTCGAGCTCATCGAGGTATTTACGTCTTCGGGCAAGAAGCGCCATGTAGTCCTCATCGCGCCGCAAGAGGTGTGCAAGCGCCTTAAGGCACATCTTCGCATCCCCAAAAACTTTCACGCCCCGCTCTTTCCCAACGTCTACGTGACAAATGTTAATGTTGATAAACTGCGCGTCTCTACGAAAAAGTGTTTCAGATGATGTCGTAAAATCCGTGTAGCGCGTACCAATACCAATAATGAGGTCGGCTTTCTTCGCAAGCCAGTTCCCCACAAAACTTCCGGTCGGTCCTGCGCTATACGCGTTGAGGTAATCGCGGAAAAGGAGCGCGCCGTTCCCTGATTGCGTCTGAATGACGGGCGCAAGAATCTGGCCCGCCAACACCTCAAGCTCTTTCCATGCTTCAGAGTAGCGCACTCCCCCGCCCGCAATGATGAGGGGACGTTGTGATTTCCGAATCAGCTCAATCGCTTTCTCGAGTGAACGAAAATCGGGGAAAGTTCGCTGGTATTCAGTATCGCGCGGTTCAAGAAGCATCTCAAGGTCAAAGTCGTGCGCTTCGGCCTGCGCGTCCATGGGGAGCGCAAGCGTCGCAGGGCCCTGATTACCAGCCTCAAGCATCGCATCAAACGCTTCGGGAAGTCGCTTTTGCAATTGCTCGGCGCGATTGATTCGCACCCAATACTTGCTCACTGGTTGCAGGGTATCAGTTGCACGCGCTTCAACCACATTATTCCCTTCAATTTGCTGAAGCACCGGACCAACTGAATCTGCAAATGCATCGCCCGGGAGCAAAAGCACCGGCAAGCGATTCACCCTTGCGAGCGCCGCACCGGTTACAAGATTCGTACATCCGGGGCCAATGGACGTGGTCACCGCGAGCGGCTTACCCGTCATTTTGGCATAGCCGCACGCAATATGCACTCCATTCTGTTCATTCTTTACTTGTATGAATCTGATTTTGTCTTTCGCTCCCGCAAGCGCTTCGCCAAGCTGTATGTTCCCGTGCCCGAAAATACCGAGCACATACGGCACATCTTCGTGAATCAAATACTTCACAATCGCCTGTGCGCCAGTAAGTCTTGTTCGTGAAGACATCGGTTATCTCCTCATCTCGATTTTCAAAGATCGTCTGACTCTTTACTATACTACAGAATATAGCGAAGTCAATTTAATGTGTATGTGGAGTAAGTAAAAAGCCGTGTGGTTTCACGGCTTTTCGATTGTTCTTTTACTATCTAGCCACGCTTGGTAATCATCGAAGTCCTCAATATATTTTTGCCAGACTGGGTTTTCATCAAGCCGCCATGATTCCCATGACGGGGCATCCGGCTTTTTTGCTTCCAAAACCGCAATCGCGGCATCAAGTCTTTCGGTGAAATACTCGTAAAAGTTTGGATCGAACGTTACCATGTCCTCATTACTCACCTTAAAAGTATCGAGAAGGTTAAGTATATCTTTCGCGTGGGCGGGATATCGCCGCATTTGGTCAAAATAGACCATCGGCGGGTCTTGTCGTCCATAGGCTGCCGATATCAATGCACGTAATGCGGCGCCTCGCGCAAAACCGATCGGATCATCCTTCACGATGCCAACGACGAGCTTTGGAAAAAGATCTTGCTGGATTCGCGGGTACTGATTGATGGTTTTGCCCCACCGTTGGAAACAGATAGCATCCCGTAACTTGGTAAGTGCCTCGATTTTGGTGTCTGTCCGCCAAAACACCGCTCGAGGGACCTCGCCATTCGCACAGTTTTCTGCATACCATGCAACGACGATATCCCTGAGAAACGCTTCGCGATCACCGGTATAACCAAGGTCTTTTAGTATCTCCCCCGCGTCTTGCACGTATTTCCGAATGATTCTTTTGTTGACACGGACAAACATCGAGAGTCTGCCGTCTTCTCTCCCCATAACAAGCACTCGATACTCATCATCCCCAAGTGGCAGAAGCCTCAATTCGTCTTCCATAGATATCTCACTCCATTTATTTATATGGTAAAGATCGGTTGCTTTTCACTATATGATGGAAATATACGGGGGTCAACAAAAAGAAAAGCCATGGGGATCATGGCTTTTTTATCTACCAATACGGAAATGCGAGGTGTTCGAGGACTGATTCGGTGATTTCTTCTCCCTTTGTTGTTTTGATATTTCGCTCTTTTGCAATGCGGATGAGCGCCTTGAGGATGGTCTCGCCTGATTTCTCTACCTGCTTCAGTACCTCAACTTGAAGTTCTGCGGCTTTGTCGTAACCGATACTATGGTTCAAAAGTGTGAACCAGCTTGCGGTGTTCTCATAGTATGTGCGGCAACGATCGGTATTTGCGGTAATCCCTTTCACGCATTTCTCGGTAAATACATTCACTGCGCTCGTAAGGATAGTAAATGATTCGAGGAGTTTCCAACCGATGACGGGCATGCGGGTGTTGAGTTCCCACTGCGTGCGGGATGCCGCAACGCGCACCGCTTCGTTGTTGCCCAACACGACACTTAACACAAGGTCAAGGTTTTCTGCCGTGGTTGGATTTACTTTACCCGGCATTGCGGAGCTCCCGGGCTGCACGGAAGGAAGCATAATCTCGCCAATGCCGCACTTTGGGCCTGATGCAGAGAGTTCAAGATCTCGCCCTATAACACTAAGTTCTATCGCCAGCGCATCAAGGGCACCCGCAACAGATACAAACGGCCCCATCCCAGACATTGCGGCAAAAAGATTATGGTGTTCACGGAACGACTTCACCGGATTTCGCAAAACACAAAAAGTATTAAGGGCAGAAATAAGTGCGCGCCGGTACCCGGGAACCGTATTCGCGCCCGTGCCCACCGCACTCCCCCCGATACCAAGCATATAAAGCGGGGTAAGCGTGTCCTCAAAATTTGCGATGGCGGCGCCAAGGCGATCGCTATACGAAAGAAAACGATGGCCAAGACGAATGGGCAGGGCATCTATGGTATGCGTTCGCCCTGCAGTTTTCACCTGCCAAAATTCATTTCCTTTGTCTCGCAACGTTACGCGAAGACGAGAAAGGCTGCGAACGAGCGGCACTCCTTCTCCAACACAGGCAATTCGTATTGCGGTTGGAATCACGTCATTGGTGGATTGGCCGTGGTTTAGGTGGTTGTGCGGATCAACGGTGTGATCTCCCCTTTTTCCGCCAAGAATCTCTGCGGCACGATTTGCAAGCACCTCATTCACATTCATGTGGAGCGAGGTTCCCGCGCCTGAATTAAACACGTCAACCACAAATTCCGTATCAAACTTTCCTTCAAGCGCTTCGTCTGCGGCTTTCATGATTGCATCGGCAATGTGTTGAGGAATTGCGCCAAGTTCTCCACTCGCTTTTGCAGCGGCTTTCTTGATGAGTACAATTGCACGGATGAAAGCTTTTGGCACAGGGTAACCGCTTATAGGAAAATTCTCGAGCGCGAGCGCTGTTTCCGGCCCCCAGTAGACATCTCGGGGGATTTCAACTTCCCGAATATCGCTGCCTATGCGGACCCGTTCTTTTCTCGATTTCCGACTCATGTGGTATCACCTCTTTTAAAGAACGATTCTTCGCATAGTAACAAAGAGTTACGTGAATAGCAATGCAACGGATAGAAAAAGAACCCCATCGGGGTTCTTCGCATAGTATTATAATTCGAGAAATTGCACCTCGATCATTTCTGGCAACGTACGAAGCTCCGCAAGCACCGTGGCCTGTACATCAGAGTCGACACTCACCACGGCAACTGCCGTCTTTTCATCGCTTACCCTGCTCAAACGGATATCTGCGATGTTGATACCGTGATTTCCAAGAATCGTACCGACCTTCCCCACGACACCGGGCTGATCTTTATTTTTAAAGATGAGCATCCGCGAGGAAGGAATTGCTTCGATGCGAAATCCGTCGAGCCGCACAAAAACCGGCTGTGTTTTTCCTAAAATAGTTCCGGAAAGGACATGGTTCTTGCTCCCTACGCCCACATCAAGAGTAATCACGCTTCGGTAATCTTCTGCATCTCTCGTCGCGCTCTCGCTCAATTTGATCCCCTGATCACCGGCAAGGAGAGACGCATTCACGATATTTACCCGCTCCCCGACTGACGGCATAAGGATACCTTTAAGAAGTGCATGCGTGATGAGTTTGGTTTCCGCCTCGCTGATTTCTCCCGCATAGCATACCTCAAGCACGTGGGGAGTCGCGCCAAGAAACTTCGTTGCGAATACTCCCATTTTTTCCGCAAGCTCAAGGTAGGGCCGCACGAGATCGAAATTCCTCGTATCGGGCGATACGATGTTGACCGCGTTTGTAATGACACCGGTGGTAAGAAAATCGATAACGTGGGTGATGATCGCAATCGCGGTATTTTCTTCAGATTCGTAGGTGGAACCCGCAACGTGGGGGGTCGCGATAACCTGCGGTAGGCCAAGAAGGGGGTTGTCTCTTGCGGGTTCTTCCTCAAAGACGTCGAGCGCAGCACCTCCAATCCTACCTTCACTAAGTGCCTTGTGGAGCGCTTTCTCATCGATAAGCTCGCCTCGGGAACAATTTACAAGAAACGCGCCCTTCTTCATCGCCGCAAACGCACCGTAAGAAAAAAGATGAGTTGTCTCTTTCGTGAGCGATGCGTGGATCGTAACGATGTCTGATCTCCGGAGAAGATCATTGAAAGAGAGAGGCTTTACGCCAAGCTCCTTTGCTTTCTCGGGAGTTACGTAAGGATCGTAGACAACAATCGTCATGCCAAATGCGCGAGCACGCTCGGCAACAAGACGCCCAATTCTTCCAAATCCTGTAATGCCGAGTGTCTTCCCATACAGCTCGGTCCCCACAAACTTTTTCTTCTCCCAAAGTCCGGCACGCATAGCAATCGTTGCTTGCGGAATATTCCGTACAAGGGCAAGCATCATCGCCATCGTATGTTCTGCCGCCGAACGTATGTTCCCCTCGGGCGTATGCATCACCAAGATGCCGGCCCTTGTCGCTTCGGGAACATCAATGTTATCAATGCCAACTCCTGCGCGTCCAATCACCTTGAGGTTCCGACCGGCACGAATGAGATCGGCCGTTACCTTTGTCTGGCTCCGCACAATGAGCGCATCGTAACCGGGAAGCTCCGCTTCCAGTTCCGCCCGATCACCTGCGCCAAGTTCAGGTTTTAAATCAATAGCAACATCTTTCCGCGCCTTAAATCGCTTCACTACATTCTCTGGTAATCTATCGGTGATGAGAATTTTCATCTGATACTCCTTCAACCTCTTCGCGCGTATATACGGTAAACGCAATGCTATTGAGAAATACTGCGCCAACAAAAATGAGAACAGCCGATCTTTGCCACATGTATCATCATCCTTGTGTTATAAAAGAACGGGGTTATCGTACGTATACTCAAGTATAGCAGTGCGAGAAAAATTTGGTCAACTATATGAGCGAACAACATCGCACCAAAGAATTCCAGACAATTTGACAATCAGATTTAATGTAGGTATCCTATAATATTGTTCCTTAACATATCCATCGGTTGTCCCGAACGGGATGGAATGTCTACGAAAGTAGATGGCGGTATGGATATAGGGGGACTATCGAGAAATCTGCACCAGAGAAGGAGAAATGATGCAATGAGCGGAAAACAAGAGAAACTTACCGTTTCAATTGCTGACGAACTCGATAAGCAGATGCGGCGCCGCGGCGTTGATAATGCCGGGTGGCAGAAAGTCATACGCAATCAGACGCTCGCCGATCAAATTGCGCTACTCATCGAAGAAAAGCCGGCTACGGCCAAAGAAGCAACGCCAAAAGGGGAAAGGGATGTTCCAACCGATACAATCCCTGAAGGACCTCGAGCTATTTATCGTTGGGAAGATTTTCTCTCGCGCTGGAATCAGGTAGAAACCATCCCAGAGGCATTTGGACTACTTGATGCGGTGGGAAATCCAAGCCGATCCTCATCTGAACCAAGTATTCCTTGGAACGAACCGAAGACCGCTGATTATGAAAAGAGGATCCGTTTCCTTATAGAAGTGGCGGGGAAAACCCCAACACTTATCCCTCGGCCACCAAGTTTACCCATTAAACGGAAGACATTTGCAGTACTTTGCGAACAATTTCTTGATATGGGCCATGCTCGAAGAAGTAGAAAAATCAGGAGATGCGTCTCCCAAGATCTGTGGGAAAAGGTACTGAATTTTCTCGTGAGCTGGAAGAAGCAGATGGACGTTGATATAATAAAAGAACGAACCATATGTGTATTCCTCGAAACCATTTATGTGGTGAGTTGTTTAAAGGAATCGGATATAGAAGCGCAAAGAAGCAAATACGGGGTATTGATCTACCGTCCGCTCGATCAAAAACTACTGGGACTTGATGACTTTCTCTTTCTCAATACAATGCTCCGTAAAATCCGCTGGCTCATTGAGGATGCACTTCGGGCATACCAACTAGACCCAGAGCAAATACTGATAGATAACAAACTCAACTAAACACACAAAAGCCGTGACACCAGTCACGGCTTTTTATTTTAAACGTTATCTCTTTTTCGGTTTCCACATCTTTGCTTGTGGATCAAGCACCCATTCGTGCTCCGGGAAATACGTGAAGGGCGGATTCCCTTCATAGCGCTCGCCGTCAATCTGGCGGACTACCCATAGATACCACATGGCGTAGCCCGGAGCCGCGGCTTGCGCATGACCGACACAGTTCATAATCTTCACCACATCATGGGTATGTACCACGAATGCGTCTTCATTCAAGACACTCACCCCAAATCCTTGAGGCTTATCAAAGCGATAGTAGTAAATCTCGTTTTGGGGGTGATAGTGCGGCGGGTAGCTTGACCACCTGCCGGGGAAATTTATCACCTCCCCTATAACGAGGTTGCTCTCTTTGGGACGTGCGGGTGCGTGTGGGTCTCCAAATATCGCTTTTACCTCGCGATGCATGGTGCCATCCGCAAGTCCCTTTCCGCGCTGCTCCGTAGGGATATCATCCGGCGAGAGTATCACTGGCTTAAATCGTCTTGTATTTTCTGCCCGGATGAGGGCAAGTTCCAATGAAGTCGTACGGCCAGCCTCAATCTTATACTCTGTGCCATACGGGATATCGAATGCCCAAGGATTGCCGCTGAAAACATCGCTCCGCTTCACTTCGAAGCGAACTCCGCCGACGGAAACCTTTCCTTCCCCGCCTAACACAATTAGTATGGTCTCAAGACCGGATGGCTCCGGATCCCCGTAGGGGCGGATTCCGTAGCCGGAATGCCACGTCCAGCCGCCGGGTTCAAGTTTCACAATACCGAATTCAATTCCGACATTATTCGCAACATCGTCAAGTTTCAAAATTCTCGTTTCAGCAAGAACTTCTCCCGAACGCACAGAGAATCCATCGCGAAAATCAGTGATATGGAAGTTACTCATGTATCCTGCACCTCGCTAAGCAAACGCTTCATGCTGCGGTATGATCGCTGAAGAACCGCAACGGGATGTCGGAAGTGATTGTAAAGTTCCACGGTAAACCAGCCACTATAGCCGGTTTCTCTAAACATAGAAAAGATGTCACGAAGCGGCATCTCTCCCTCGCCGGGAACAAGGTGGTAGTGTAGACGCTTCCCGTCTTTCGATGCGATATCTTCAACCTGCACCCCGTTGATCTTCCCCTGAAAGAGCACGATCTGATCCACCACGTTCTCGCCGCAGACATAGGAGTGACCGATGTCGAAATTCACGCCGAAATTCGGGCGCACCACATCGCGAAGCACTGCAAGGGTATCCTCATACCCGCCAACAAGAAGCCCGGGTTCATACTCGATATTGATATGCACGCCTCGCGGACGCGCGTAATCAACAACTTCTCGAATTGCCTCAATCATGAGACGCCATGCGCGATTTCTCAGAGATGCCCAGCAAAGAAGATCTCCGTTATCGGGTACGGGGGGCGGATTACCGGAACTTACACTGATATCCTGTGCACCAATCTCTACCGCGAAATCAACGATCCGCTTCGTATACCCCACGCGCCATGTGCGCAGAGGTTCATCAAGATCAGAAAATGCGGGACCAAACTGTTGGCCGGGGGGGGCCTTACGATCTCCGTAGTAACCGGATGAGGTAAATCCATTGATACAGGAAACTCCAAGACCTGTCTCTCGAAGTATATCTTTTATTGCGCGGATCTCGGCTCGCGTTACCGTGGGGAGCCACAGGAGGGGCCGATCAGCGAGGATCTCAACGCCCTCGTATCCTTCACGCGCAATAATACGGATCGCGTCTTCAAGCGTGTATCTGCCGCTCGTAAATGCATTCGATGCAAAAGCGAGTTTCATTCATTACCTCCGATATCGAAGACAATTTCTATTCCCTCGCGGTTATGAATGCAGTCAAATGCTTCCTGGAAACGCTTGAGAGTGAACCTATGCGTGATAAGTTTTTCAAGCGGGGCTGTTTTCAAGACCTGGATAGTATCTTCAAAATCGAATGCCGCGGCGTACGAACCAAACATCCGAAGTTCCTTTTGGTTGAAGCGCGTGGGGTTGATCTCCACTTTGGCGTGGATATTTTGCTCGCCAAAGAGTGATATTCTCCCACCATGTCGAGTGAATTCAACGGCCCGCGCAACAACTTCCGGGACACCGCACGCATCAATGGTAACATCCGCCTGAAATCCTCGCGGTTCTTCACCGGGCGGGAGGGTGAGCACACCAATTTTATGGATCACCTTTCGGCGGTCGTAACTTGGCTCAACGACCACAACCTCGGATGCGCCGGCACACTGCGAGAGAATCGCGAAGATACCGCCGATGGTCCCGCCGCCATAGATAAGAACGCTCTCGCCGACATGCGGTTCTACATCTCGAAAACTATGCACCACGCAGGAAACCGGCTCAAAAAATACTGCTTTATCAACCGGCAAATCAGGAGGAAGTTTGTAGAGCTGTTTTGCGGGGGCGACGTTACACTCGGCGAAACCGCCATCCATAAAGATGCCGAGTGTGGTCATATTCTCACAGTGGTTGGGCATACCGCGACGGCAGAAATCACAAAATCCGCATTTGATGTTCGGATCAACGGCCACAAAATCGCCCTCTCTAAAACTCTCAACGTCACCCCCCACCTTCAAAACCTCGCCAACGTATTCATGGCCAAGGATCACCGGGGGGCTAGAACCGTGGGTCCCTTCAAGAATATGAAGATCGGTTCCACAAATACTTGCTGCGATCACGCGAAAAAGCACCAGTGAATCTCGAGGGAACATTACACGCTCCCCTTTCTTGAATTTCTTTGGCGCGCCGATATCTCTTAATGTGGGGTCGGGAACGATGTGGTATGCGAGCGAACGAAATCCTTCAAACACAACTGCTTTCATGAAAAGTCTCCTTATCCTTCGTAACATTTTCGCCATGATATACCCGGAAAACAAGTTTTAAAAGAACATCATTATATACTATACCCCTGTACCAATTTTGCAAGAACGTAAATGATTGGGGGGGACAAAAAAATACACCCCTTGCGCGGGTGCATCAATAAAGACGGGGTGAATTCGCGACGTTTTAAGTGAAGGTAATTCGCTCACCGGGTTCAAGTACCGTGCCGCGAGAGGAACCGGAAGCCATATCGTTTTGTGGTGCGGAGATGGAATTGGGCGGGGTTTCAAAATTCTGAATGGCGGTTTTTACGTCCCGGACTTTTGTTTCTTCTTCGTTCGGCTCACTATGCTTCTTGAGCGCATCGTGAAGTGCCGAACGGAGCTCGCTAAGATTTACCGGTTTTCGCTCTTTTTTAGAAATCGGTTTCTTTATATCACTATTTTTCTGAGACGTGTCGGTGTGCTCGGACACAAGGTCTTTGAGCGAGACGAACGCGGGGGTATTCGCTTCTTGGGTTTCGATACTGTGTGTTTCGGAAGAGGCCGGGGGGACAGGATTTACTATTTGATCTTCTTTGCTCGAGACAGTAACCTCCTGTCGATGGGTAGCGGGCTCTTCTGCTCTCTCGTTCATCATGCTTCTTGCCCCCTCATTCCTTTGCGGAGCCCCCTCACGCTCATCCCTGATTTTTTTCAAACACTTTTTGCAGTAGACCGGCCGCTTACCGTCTGGTTCAAACGCGACTTTCGTATCCTTGCCGCAATTTGCGCATCGCACATCCCAAAGCTGTGGAGGTTCTCCCATGATAGTGCTCGGGGTAGGGCCAGAAAAGATGTGCGGGGAAGACGCCTGCCCGGTGGTTGGGATAAGTTCCCCCACAACCCCCCACCACTTTGCGATCTGTTCTCCAACCTCCTTTGCAGAAGAGCTATACCGCTCGCGCGAAATACGGATAATCTTCTCTCGATATGATTTCTCGGGAAGCGGAAATGGGGGGAGGGTTTCGGCGCTGAACGCATGCGATGCAACCCCATCAATCATAAGCTTCAGGTAGATGTTGTACTTCGAAAGGTTCACAAGGTCTTCTATAGTAAAGGTTGGCGTAAACTCTTTCTCGAGAAACTCGGCATCTGCTGCCCCAACCCGGAAACACATAAGTGTCCCCACGTTCCCGAACACTGCATCCCGTACCATCTCATCCATTTGTGTTATATATTGGTGCGCGAGAACAAGACTAAGCCTGTATTTCCTCGCCTCCGAAAGGATGTTGGCGAACGATTCGGTTGCAAAGTTTTGGAACTCGTCAACGTAAAGATAGAAGTCGCGACGCTCTCTTTCCGGTACATCTACACGCGACATTGCCGCAAGCTGGAGTTTCGTGATGAGCATTGCGCCAAGCAATCGCGAGTTGTCTTCACCAATCCTTCCCTTGGAGAGGTTCATGATGAGGATTTTCCCCTCATCCATTACCTCGCGGATGTCGAATGCAGACTTTGTCTGCCCCACGATGTTCCGCATGATGGTGGCGGAGATAAATTGCCCGACTTTATTCTGAATTGCTGCCGTCGCCTCGGTTTCAAGCCGTTGGGTGTAACGTGCAAATTCTGTAACCCAGAAGGCTCTCACCACCGGGTCGGTAATTTTCGACACCACTTTTGCGCGATACTCTTTATCGGAAAGCATGCGATTAATTCCAAGGAGCGTGGAACCTGGATACTCAAGAAGCGCAAGGATGGCGTAATTCAAAATGTATTCCATGCGTGCAGACCACACATCCGGCCAAATTTTCTTAAAGATACCCATAAGACCCGAGGCTACAAGATGCCGGTACTCCAGGTCAACTTTCTCGAGAGGGTTAAACGCAATAGGATAGTCAAGATCAGCCGGATTTAAATAGATGACATCGTTAATCCGATTTGAGGGGACGAAATCGAGTATACGTTCTGCGAATTCCCCGTGCGGATCCACCACTGCAACGCCGTGCCCATCCTGGATATCCTGGATCGCCATGTTCTCAAGGAGCACAGTTTTCCCCATACCGGTTTTTCCAAGGACGTAAATGTGCCGGCGGCGGTCGTCATTCTTAATGCCAAATTTCCTCCGTTGGTTTCGGAAGTTTGTCTCTGCAAATAAGATTATCTCTTCTGTATTCCCCATGAAAGAATGCCCGTTACTGCTCTATGGGTAATCCGGCTGGCGGTTCTCCTTTCTTCGCGCCAATCCGCGGCATCAGGGGAGCTTGCACCACGCGACCGGGGAAGTGGTACACCGTTGCAAGCTCTTCTATGTTTAAGACGTACGGATGTTTATTCATGAAGCGTTCACGGTAGTTTTGGAATATCCGTTTCTTGCGCCAGTAATTTCTCCGGCCGGGAAAAAGGTAATCGATTGAGGGGACTGTCCGGGAGTCCGGTTTAAACCCGTTCATGTTTTGGGTGTTGAACTGGCGGAAAAATCCGATGATCGCGGCAATATTTGCACCGGAGTAGATATCATGAGGCGCAAGATAGACAAAACGAGTAGTGGTATTAAACCCGATTTTCGCAATATTCTCTTCAATTGCCTCTATCACCTCGCGCTCTCCCGGGGTTAAACGCATGATTTTGGGCATCTCTTGCCCAGCACCTGCTGTTTGTGCAATGGCGGTACCAGAGAGTCCGGCCTCGAGCGGGCGCATAACTATATCACCCAACCCCACGAGGGGATTTCGCGGTTTTTTTATCTCCTTTCCTGCAAGTTTTGCCACAATCTCTTCACCCTGCTCGCGCCACCCATCCATCACGGGAGAGATCACAAATTGGACCCATATCTGCTCACGCGGCCCAATGCGCGAAATCGTCTCGAGAAGCGAGGAGAGCGGATCGTGGCGCTTTTCCTCTTTTATCTCTTCGAAGAACTCGTATGTACGGATGGGGTAGGCATCGGGTTTGGTGAGAGTCATTTCCGTACCCCAGAGGTTATACTCATGATCGGGGAGAACGGGAGGAAGGGAGGTTACGTAGTCAGTGACTTCGTGAATCTCTGCAGCGGGATACTCGGCGTAAATTTTTGATTCGATAAGATTTCTCCACTTCGAGTTCGTACGAATCAGGAAATGAGTCTCCCCGCCAATACTTATCACTTCAAAACTCACCCACTCTGGTACCATTCCCTTGAGGTACTTCTCCATAAGATTTCGCTTCGAGTAAATGCCGTGGATCCCAGAAAGGATAAGCTCAAATGCTTTGGGGGATTTCTCAACTTCTTTAGGAAGCCGCACCTCGAGTACCACCCATGGAATTGACGCCTTGTAGCGTGTCTGGATGTAGAAAAGCCACGTCTCGTAGAGAATAAAAAAAAGGACCACCGGAGCAACTACCCAAAAATACGGAATGATAATATCGGAAAAAAGTATGGAGAGTTCCTTCATATGGCTAAGAAAACCTCAATCCCTTGGGGGTTAGGTAAGTATGTATCGGTCGTCCTCTAAACGACGAAAATGGTTTTTATCTTGAAGATTTAAAAGAATCGTATTGATTTTTACAAAACGTTGTTTCAACACACGATCAATAATTTCATCACGATCAAGCGCCGTCTTCGCGTCTCCAAGCACCGTGCGGAGCACGTCTTTCACGGTGCCGGGGGCGTACCCCCACTCACGAAGCGCATAGAGCCCTCGTCCCACAAGTACAAACCGCTCGTCTTTGATGAGCTCATTGTGCACCGTTTGGGGGTGGGCTTCTCTGACTGATGCGAGACGACTAAAGGAAGTTTTGTTGATGAGGTTAGCAATTTCACGAAAATGTAATGGATGTCCTGATTCGCGAAGCACGAGGTATCCCTTATCACGCATTCCGCGGGGGCGAATCTCAACCCAATGACTCAATCCCCAACGCCCTCGCGCATCTTGCTCGAGGTGCCGTGCGGCATCAATATAGGAACGGATTCCGTCTTCATCTGGTCTCAACCCCGCCTCTTTAAACCCCTTTGCTTTCGTAAGGAGGCGGTCAACAAGTTCTTCTTCTTCGAGAAGCTTGGCTTCACGCTCAAGCTCTGCGCTCACGTCCCGGAGCAGTCTTTCCGCTAACTTAAGCGCGCTCAAGTCGAGAACCCACACTGGATGGAAGAGTTCGTGGTTATCAATGTAATTGAATTCGTCTCCAAGACTAAGGAGGAACACCACGTGCGATGCCGAGCGTGTGGGGAGCTCCGAGAGCAACCGTTCCTCGCGAACGAGGTGCCCCTTCTCTTCCATATAGTTTACGAGTGCTCCTCGTGCATCATCAAGACCCTTCCACTCATCGGTGCGCCGCAACTGGTCAAGCGAAAACTTTTCAATCTGGCGCACACGCTCACGGGTAATACTGTAGGCATCACCGATTGATTCAAGTGTTTCAGGTTCCTTTACACCAATGCCAAAACGTCGAGACACCACATCTCGATTTCGTTCGGATAAGTTCTCGAGCAACCTCGAAACAAGGTCTTCCCATTTGACTTTTTCTAAGTCTTTTGCCATATCACTAAACTTATAGCATATCAATAACTGTGTGTCAATACCCCCAAGGTTTATTTAGAAAATATTGAAGAATTTTCGGTGCTGAAAGGTAACAAGCAGTTGACTTGCGGTAAAAATGGAGGAGTAGGTACCGATGGCAATCCCACCGATAAGCGCGAGGCTGAAGTATTTCAGCGTCTCGCCGCCAAAGAAGAAAATTGCAAGAAGCGATATTATAGTGGTGAGCGACGTGTTGAGGGAACGCGCCATCGTTTCATTGATGCTCCTGTTCACCAGATCCTCAAAGTGCCCCATGTGCAAACGAGTCAAATTCTCCCGGATCCGATCGAAGACAATGATGGTGTCCTGCACCGAATAACCAAGCACGGTGAGGAGAACCGCGACAAAGGGGATGCCGATTTCAACCCGGAAAAAATGACCGAGAATTGAGAAAAGCCCTACAATGATGAATACGTCGTGAAAGAGCGCTACGATTGCGAATATTCCATACCGAAAGGGGCTGATGGGGCGCGAGACACGACGAAACGCCCAAGCTATGTACAAGAGCACCGCAATGATCACAAGGCCAATCGCAAGTTCTGCTTTTGCGCGAAGTTCTTTGCCGATAATTGATCCTACTGTTTCGAAGCGCTTCTCCTCGAATGTATCTCGGCCGAGTGAGACAAGGAACGATTGGTGGATTTTCTCGTCTATTTCTTTAAACCGTAAAATGTATCCCCTCTCTCCGGCTGATTGTATGATGACATCGCCAAGCCCGGCATCAGCCGCTTTTTTCATCAGTTCATCCTGTGGAGGACGCGCGTCTTTATATTCCACCTCCATGAGCGAGCCGCCGGTAAAATCAATGCCAAAATTAAGCTCCCATAGCCAAATACTCGCCACGCTTACAAGAATCAAGAGAGCGGAAAAAAGATAGTACCATTTTCTATAGCGAGTAATGGGCATAAGACGTGTGGGTTTGGCGTATGAACATTTTAGCCCCGCCAGGCAAATTTTACTCGTTCAAGACGAGATCCAATGAAAAGTCGCAGGAGTGAACGCGTAACGACAAGGGCAGAGAAAAGATTCAGGATGAGCCCCACTGCTAAGGTAAACGCAAATCCCTTAATAAAACCGGTTCCTACCCAGAAAAGAATGGCTGCGGTAATGAGCGTTGCGATGTGGCCATCGCGAATGGCAAGCCATGACCTCCGAAAGCTTTCGTCAAGTGAAAACGCGAACGATTTTCCTTGGCGTAGCTCCTCTTTCAGGCGTTCAAAGGTAATGATGTTCGCATCAACCGCCATGCCAATAGAAAGGATGAATCCTGCAATACCCGGGAGCGTGAGGGTAATCGAGAAAAGCTTGAGAAGCAATAAGACGCTTGCGGTATAAAATCCGAGGGCCAACACCGCAACAATCCCTGCAAGGCGGTAATATATTACCATGAAGATGGTAACAAGTATGATCCCCCAAAGACCTGCTTTGATACTTGCATCAAGCGAGATTTTCCCAAGCGAGGGACCAATACTCTCCCGAAACACAAGTTTAACAGGAACCGGAAGGGCGCCTGCGGTAAGGTTTCTCGCAAGACTTTTTGCGGCCTCGATCGTGAAATCACCCGTAATCTGGGCTTTCCCGCCACTGATCGGCTCTTGGACAACCGGGGCGCTAATGGGAATCTCATCAATAACGATGGCAATGCGCCTGCCAACGTTACGCTTCGTAAGCTCCTCAAATTTTTTCGCTCCTTCTTCATTAAACTCGATAGCCACAAGCGGTGCACGAGTGGTAGGATCAAAAGTGATATCTGCGCGCGCTAAGTATTCTCCGGTAAGACCGGTGGCAACGAAGTTAACGTTTCCTTCCTGATCCGCTCCTTCCTCTCGGAATTCAAGAAAGGGAGCATCTCCCACAAAACGGATCGCATCGTCCACGTTTTTCCCCGGAAGCTCCACGATGAGGCGATGGTGCTCACCTGATTTTACAACCTGCACTACGGGTTCGGTAACGCCGTAATAGTTTACCCGCCGTTCAATGACATCTCGCAGGCCATCAAGCGCTTTTACGGTATCACTCGGATCTATTGCGGATACGTCTGCTTCATAGACAAGATGCGCGCCGCCCTGAAGATCAAGGCCCAATTTGAAGGGAATGGTAATATGGGGGATGGTTACCGTGTTAGTGTCGAAATACCCAATCTTTACGCCGAAACGGTAAAAATCTGGAACAGGTATTTTTTCTACTTTATTTTGTGATTGTATGCGATTCGTGAGCCAACCTGCGCTTTGGTTCCAATACGCGGGATAATCGAGGGTTGCTGCGATGATGCCAAATAAAAATAAAAGCAAAACCAGGGATCTGGTCCTCGCGTGACCCTTTGCAAAAAATATACTTCGAATCTTCCCAGATATTGAATTGGGTAGCCGTAGAATCTTCCGAAACATCGTGGCTCTTTATCGAATACTTTCTTATCCTAGAATGCTCGTGGCAACTGTGTCAACCAAAAAAAAGAAAAAGGCGGTTTAGCTGCCGCCTTCCTTTAGAATCGAGCGTAATTCCCTCATGATATCGCCAGGGATAGGGATCTCGTCTCTCACGGGGCTTCTCCCGGGATAACGCCACGCGGTAATAATTCTTAATCTTTGCTGTTTCGGATTTCGAGCTTCGGATTTCGAATTTATATTTTGGTACATAACCCAAATCTCGGTAGGACGTTTCTTCGTACCGGTTCGCTGCATGATGGCGATTGTCCTTGGGACGATCCCTTTTTCTATACGCTGGGGATTACGCAAGACGCGTTTTACCCGTGCTTCGGAGAGCCGGTAGAATCGCATTTTCTCCCGTACATGCCGGGTCCACGTGATACCGGTGCGTTCAGGTAAGATGCTGCGTCCCACGCCCAAGAGTTCATTTCTCGTTTCGCGCATTTTGAATATAAAATTACTCGCACCAACGTCCGCACGCATCGCACCACTCTTTCCGGCGAAGCGCTTTACCGTAATCCGGGCATCCTACCGTTCCGCATGTCTTCTTGCCGCCCTTCCATTCTTCCTCTATTACCTTCCCGCCGCAGGTACCTTCGCAGACGTAATAAATTTTATGTTTTTCGTGATGTGTATCGTCCATAAAGTTTGTAGCATTATTTAATTTTGTTTAATGGACAACGTTCGTGTCGGTGAGGCCTTGCGGAACAATAGGTTCGACCGTATTCAATGAGGCGGTAGGTAAAATCATGCCATTCTTTCTTCGGGAGAATCTGCATGAGATCTTGTTCAATTTTATCGGGATCGGTATGGTCGGTAAGGCCGAGAAGTTTTGAAAGACGCCTGACGTGCGTATCAACGGCAATACCCTCTACGACCCCATATGCATTTCCCAAGGCAACATTCGCGGTTTTTCTCGCAACGCCGGGGAGGGTAAGCATCTCTTCCATTGTCACGGGGAGCGTGCCGTTATATTTTTCTTTTATAATCTTTGCGGTTTTGAGAATATTCTTTGCCTTGTTCCGATAGAAACCGGTGGACCGAATATCCTGCTCAAATTCGTCCCGATCTGCTTTTACGTAATCATCGATGGTCCGATACTTCTTGAAGAGCCGTGCAGCCACCTCATTCACTTTTTTATCGGTACATTGCGCAGAAAGTATCACTGCGACAAGCAACTCCCAGTTATTCGAATAATTGAGCGCGATCTTCGCACGGGGAAAAAGTTTCTTGAGCGCCGCAATAACCTTTACCGCTCTTTTTTTTCTCGTCGTAAGCTCGCGTGGAGAGATGACGTTCATCTTCCTAGGCATAGTTACTCAATCTCGTAGGTGATGTGTACGGTTACTACGGTCTCATTTTCACCGGGTTGAATTCGTGGTGATTCTCCGCCGCCTCCTATTCCCTTCTCGGCGCCATAAAAGATGGGAGGCACCATGCCGCTACTATCCTCGCTGAAGTTGACTATGCGCAGTAAATTCACGTCGAGATCGCGCGCGAGTACATCAGCTTTCTCTTTGGCATATGTGATCGCAAGCTTTCTTGCCTCTTTTCGCGGCACCTCTGGATCATCAAAAGTGAATGAGAGCGATCCTACCTGATTTGCCCCCCGACTCGTTACACCCTCAAGGATATCACCAATCTTTTCAAGGTTTCTGATTTTCATCTCAACTGTCTGACTCACCTGATAGCTACGGAACACTTGCCGCCCATCGGGGTAGTCATATGCCGGGTAAATCGTGTAGCTGATGGTCTTTATATCCTTCTCCGCGATACCAACGCTTTTCAAAAAATCAATCACGGCATTCATCTTCTTGGTATTTTCTTTCTGTGCCTCGCCAACATTTGATTTTTCTGTGGTTACCGAAACACTCGTGAGGGCAATGTTCGGAGCGGCAACGTACCGACCTTCACCGTTCACGGTGATGGTATTTTTCGATTCTGGCGATTGGCCGATGTAGCGCCCTTCCTTCATTTTATTCTGAATACTGTAAAGCTCGGATACTGAAAGAATTACAAGGAAAAGTACCACTGTCGCAAGGACAGCGCCCAGTAACATCTTGTGCTGTGGAAGTGCGGGTGTAACGTGTAGGTTAAGATCTTTTGTTTCGTTCTCCATAGTTCGAAGGTTGTGTTAATTTTCTTCGACTTTATACTCATTATA
>CAYJUQ010000009.1:0-19663 GCA_964373425.1 uncultured Candidatus Saccharibacteria bacterium | reverse complement strand
AAAATCTAGAGAGAGAGGTACATAATATTCAGCAAAAAACTTAAAATAAATTATGATGCATCGAATTTTCCCTCAATAAGGATAAGCCGCATGCCCTCGAAAATATGTGTCGTGGGGAGAAAAAACGCAATGTGCCGAAGCCAGTCAGGAAGAACGCTTACGGGATAAAAGACTGCTGAGATTGGCTGAATCACCATCGGAAGGCTCCACGCGATAACATCAATGGTGCGGCCAAAACGCAAAATAAGCGCAGTGGTGAAAATACCGATGGTCCAGCCAAAAATGGCGAGATTAAGGACGAACGGAAGAAATGCAAAACCAAGGCTAAAAATATTGAACGCATAGAGAAGCCACGCGAGTGAAATAAGGAGAAGCATTGGGATGAGCGTCCGACCGATACTTAAAAGAATGGTGCTCACAATAAATTCCCAGTGCGTGAGCGGCGAGACAAAAAGGTTCATCAGGTTTCGCGACCACACCTCTTCAAGGAAAGAAATGGATATTGCCTGTTGCGTGCGGATGAAGACCTCCCAGAAAATAAGGCCGCCCAAAAGCATAGTAACAAAACTAAATTCAAGTTTCCCAATTTCTCTTAAATAGATGGTGAGGAACCCCCACACAAAAAGCCCGAGGAGCGGCCAATAGACAAGGTCGAGAACCCTCGCAAAGCTCCGGGGATAGACATAGAGATGGCGGAGAAAAACAGCGTTGATACGATGTGTTTTCATCGAGTTAATTGATGGTGATTTCGCGAAAATGCAATGAATACCTCCTCCATTGTTTCGTGACCAAAACGCTCAAGAAGATGTTCGGGTGATGCATCGGCGATGATCCGGCCCCTGTGGAGAAAAATGACGCGGCTGCACATTACCTCGATCTCTCGCATGTTGTGAGATGTGTAGAGAATGGAGAGATTACGGGATCGGTGAAGTTCAAGGAGAATCTGGTGGACTTGATCCGCAAAATCAGGATCGAGGCTTGCCGTCGGCTCATCAAGAAGCAGGAGTTGCGGATCATTAAGAAATGCTTTTGCAAGATTAAGCCGTGATGTTTCACCCGAGGAGAGGGTGCCGGTGCGTTTTTTAAGAAATGGTTTTAATTGAAATAAATCAACGAGATGGGCAATTTTATCATGGGAGGATGGAACACCGTAAAGTTTTGCAAACACCTTGAGATTTTCCATCACGCTCAAGATATGCGGCATGTAGACGTACGATGCGGAGAAATTTACCTTGCTCAAAATCTTTTCCCGATTTTTCTCAAACGGGAGACCGAAAATTTCCACCGATCCTGCGGTAGGAATGATAAGACCGAGAATCATATGGATGGTAGTGCTTTTTCCCGCGCCGTTCGGCCCCAAAAGTCCGGTAATCCCCTCGGAGATATCAAAAGAAATATGGTCCACCGCAGTGGTCCCATTGAATTCTTTTGTGAGGTTTTTTACGGAAATAATCGGAGCGTTCATATGCGTGTACCTGCCTATTGTACCATAAACTCCGTAACGTCAAGTAGGATGCTTGTCAAGATGCAAAAAATAAGATAGAATACCCCATACGTTCTTCGCTCTTTCATAATTAGGATTACACGAAAAGGAGTGCGTGGGTGATACGGATTACGAACGGTTGGTTTTTGATCGCGGGTGCAATGCTCCTTATGTTACCGGCGGTAGTCGTGCGGTTTGGAATCGTTGATGTTCTACCGCTTGTCGGTGCCCTCACCTTCGGCCTTGCAATTTGCGCCGCGTCCTTCCTCCTTTCATGGAGCGCGGAAGCGGCCCAAAAACATCTTGCACACGGCCTCATTATAGGCCTCGTTGCGCTCATCGTGGTACTCCCCGAATACGCAATTGATATGACTTTTTCGTGGAAAGCCGGAAAGGATTTCGCCGAATATGGAGGCTACCCTATAGCGAATATGACAGGAGCGAACCGACTCCTTATTGGGCTTGGCTGGCCGATGATATTTTTCATATTTTGGCTCCGTTCAAAATCACGATCTCGCCCCTTGACCCTTGGCCCCACACAAGCGCTTGAGCTTGTGACCATTGGCTTAGCTACACTCTACGCATTCTTTATCGTCATGAAGGGGACACTCGCATTCTACGATGCCCTTATACTCGGAGCACTCTTCCTTTTCTACTTCCGGGTCATTTCTAAAAGCACCGATGATCACGAGGTTCACCTCATTGGCCCCGCAAAAACCCTAGGACAGCTTAAGGCTCCGTTCGGCCACGTGGCGCTTATCCTGCTTTTCCTTGTCTCTGCGCTTATTATCTTTCTCTCAGCCGATCCCTTTGGAGAAAACTTGATCCATGTAGGCGAGTCTTTCGGGATCGATAGATTCATACTCATTCAATGGATCGCGCCTCTCGCATCGGAACTCCCGGAATTTATCGTAGCGGGACTGTTTGTGATGCGGATCAGCGCACGAAGCGGTATGGCAACACTGATATCCTCGAAGGTAAATCAGTGGACGCTCCTCATTGGTACGATCCCGCTTGTCTTTGCGGCATCAGCCGGATCGCTCGATGCCTTCCCGCTTGATGCGAGACAAAATGAAGAGCTCTTCCTTACCGCAGCCCAGTCACTCTTTGCGGTAGTGCTCATGGCGCGCCTCAACCTGACCCTCCGGGGAGCGCTTACGCTCATGATACTGTTTCTCGTACAGCTTGCACTTCCCGATACAACGGTACGCTACATCTTCTCGTTCATCTATCTTGGGCTTGCGGGCGGGCTCCTCCTCCTTGATCGGAAACGCATCGGATATCTTGTGCAACAGGCCCTGCGGGCAATACGGCAGGACAAGAATACAAAAACGACGTCTCAATGAGACGCCGTTTTCTTATGCTCAATATGTGTAAAGAACTTCTGTACCCCGCGAGCGAATTCTTGGGGGTATACATACGGCGCGAGATGCCCGCCGGGAAGCAAAAAAGTGTGTGCAACTCCTTTGGGGAGCCGGCGGCGAATACGCTCGAGCGTATTGATGGGACGATACGGCACCCTGTCACCGTCAACAAGAAGGACGGGCGTCGTAATCGTCTTGAGGCCGTCCCGGAGATCGATATGCATAATATCCCAGAGCATCTCGATTGCGGCACGCGGCGAGAACACTTTGAGGTCCTCGATGATGTCATCAAGTCGGGAACTATACTCACCTTTCTTGAGAAGCGTGAATACGTCTCTCAAGAAATAGGTGGATGAGCGAAGTCCCAGAATAACTTTCCAGACATCCAGTGGGTAGAAGATGGGAAAACGATTGAGAAACTTGCGATATGCTTCAAGTTCAAGGCGGTGCGGAAGCGGAAATTCTTCACCGTAGTACGGGGCCCCATGCACTACTGCAGCACCCGCAACATTTGGATAGCGAATCAAGAAATCGAGCACAATCGATCCACCCATTGAACTCCCGATAAGGTAGGGGTTCTTCAAGCGAAGCTTTCGTATAAGACGATAGAGTATCTCGGAATCAGTTTGCACACTGTGTACACCCCGAAGGGCAGGCGTTCTCCCAAAACCCGGCATATCGGGTACAGTGTAGCGGTATTTCGCATGACGCTCTCTTAAGTACGGAAGAAAGAGCGCTTTGAAGATTCTGTGGGAACTTGTGAGGCCGTGTACGAATATCACGGTTTGAGATCCAGTCCCCTCTTCACAGTAGAAAATCGGGATGGTTTCATTGGTACCCGAAAGTCGAACCGTCACCGTAGGCACCTCGCGCCTCCTTTATATATATAAGAAAAGAACAGTACTAGGAGTTATCGTACTCCATTCTCTTTCGTGTATCAATACTATTTATATTATAGCAAATAGATAGGCATCTGTCAATCTCAGTTGACGGATTGGCACCGGGGATCATACAATAGCGTAGTAGTTGTTCTTTTATATTCTGGAGATAGGGGTATGACGAAAAAACCAAAAGGCAAATTTGTGCGAGAATCTGCGCTTGAAAATAAAGAATACTCCGTATGCCGCCACCAGCTTAACCGTTCAGGGGCCATGCACGGTGGAGAGCTTGTGAAGCTTATTGACGAAGTTGCGGCAATTGTTGCCTGGCGCCATTCAGGAAAAGTATGTGTTACCGCATCACTCGATAGCATGCACTTTGTAAGCCCTATTTTTCTTAATGAAATTATTGTAATGTTCGCTGCCTGTAATCGTGTCTGGACCACGTCAATGGAGATCGGTGTAAAAGCGTATGTAAAAGGTAATGGCGGTGGTACGCGACACGTCGCATCAGCCTACCTCACCTTCGTTGCGCTCGACGAAAATCGAAAACCTACCGCAGTCCCTGTGATCACACCGGAAACATCTGATGAAAAACAAAGATACCGAGCGGCAAACAAACGCCGTCGCATTCGCCTTAAGAGTCGGCCAAGTAAACCATAAGGGGGCTCTCATGGGAGCACGTCAACGCAACGAATATGTGGAACGCCTACACTTACGAGATCTTCCGAGAGGAACATTGGTTTACATCAAAACAAGATCAGATGAACTTGAAGTATTCATTGCCGACCCGTGGAATGGGGATGTGACTGTTTGGAGCAAACGATGCTTCGGGCAAGGAAAGAATCTTCATTTTGAAGGCGCAACGTTTGGGCCCGGAGGCCCGGTACTGCCGCCAAAAAGATTGGTTCTTGGGGTAGGAATGGATCTTGAATTCATTGATCCTAAAATAAAACTCTTCAAATCCGGAAGAGTAATCAACTATCTTGGTACGGTAACATCAATTCGAGTGGTAAGACCAAGTGGCGCATTCGATCAAAATCCAAACGCAAAACCGCACGATCATTCAAAATGGATGTAATAATAAAACCCACGTATGTGGGTTTTTTCATATATTGCCCTCGAGTTTTTTCAGATACGTTTCTATGCGGGGCGGAACCAATTTCTTTATGGTTCGACCCCTTGCCAAACGTTTTCGTATCATGGTGCTCGAGATATTGCGTCTTCGTGTGGCACCACCCTTTACTATTTCAAAACAAGGCAGTAATGCGCCTTCCCTCAGGGGATAGCCGGGACGACGAATGACAAAAAAACGGATCTTTGTACAAAGTTCGTGCCATGATTTCCACCTCGTATAGCTTTTTGATGCAACAATATCTGAACCAATAATCCATGAAAATTGGTAGTCTGGGTATGCGCGCCGCAATGCCCCAATAGTATCAATGGTATAGCTTATGCCTTTTCGTTTCAGTTCAATATCCACGGCCTTAACGCGCGCTCTTGCCACAAGCTTCGTCATCGCCCACCGATCGCGCCGCGGCATTAAATCTTTCCCGAAACTATGGTTCCCGCAGGGAATCAACCATACCTCATCCACATCGGTATGTGTCAAAACATCACGTACAGCAAAAAGATGCCCTTTATGCGGAGGATTTGCCGAAAAACCAAAACATGCAATTTTCTTTTTATATTTTTTAACCCGTATCATATCCCACTATTAAAAACGAAAAGGAGTCATGGTGACTCCTTTTATTATACTAAGAACTGGTGAGGACAGTTGAATGAACGAAGGTCGCGCCTGCGCGCTTCATCTCTTCTATTGCGCGATCCCCGTCTCCGGCGTTCGGATCCACCGCACGGATCGCATCTTCAATGACATACACCCTGTAGCCGAGCTTCAACGCATCAAGCACCGTTGCTTTGACGCAATAATCAGTTGCAAGGCCCCCCACGAAGAGCCGCCTCTTATCCATGGCACGAAACACTCGGTGAAGTTTCGGGTTCTCGAATCCGGAGTAGGCGTCTCGGGTAACGTCGGTGCCCTTCTGGACCCAAATCGCAGACTTCGCAACCCAAAGATCTTTGTGGAGTTTGGCGCCTTCAGAATCCTGAACACAGTGCGTCGGCCACAGGCCCCCATACGCAACAAATGAAGAGTGATCCTTCGGATGCCAGTCTTGCGTTGTGATCACAAGAAAGAAAAATTGGGCGATGTTGTTTAAAACCGGTACGACCTCGTCTCCCCTCGGAACCGCGAGCGCGCCACCGGGGCAAAAGTCGTTCTGCACGTCAACGATGAGAAGCGCATCTCGGCTCTTGTTAATCTTTATCTTTCTCTTTCGTCCTCCCATAGTGTATCCTCCTTTCATGACTTGGTTTTGAGGGAGCGACTTACATTATCCGTAAGCTTGTGAAGTGCCGGGCTTATCTCGACCGGATACGCTGGCGCATCATCGAGCGCGCGATATGCATCCGGAAGTCGCGAGAGATTCTCGCGAACCATCTCTTGAAGCTCTGAAAGCGTCGGTGAGCGATATATAACACTCCCGTTTTGAACCAGTGGAGCTAACATGCAACGTATTCCCTGAAGACGGGGGTCCTCGCCATCAAGCGCGATGATGTCTTTTTGCATCACTCCTTCATGCGTCGCAAGCCTCCAAACCGTTTTCCTGCCGGGGAGTGTTGCCTTTCCGGGTTCATCCGAGAACTTCATCCGTGGCTCACCCGCAATTTCCGCAAGCTTATAGACACCACCAAGTGCCGGATCTGGTTTTGCGGTTACCATTTCGGTCCCTACGCCAAATGCATCAATTGGTGCTCCATCATCAAGCAATTCCTTGATTTTCCACTCGTTGAGGTCGGAGCTTGCAAAAATCTTCACGTATGTAAGCCCCGCTCCGTCAAGAATCCGACGAACTTCACGCGAAAGGTTGAAAAAGTCGCCGCTATCGAGTCGTACCGCCTTTAATCTATGGCCCCTGGCTTCTAGCTCTTTTGCAACGATAACCGCCTTTTTTGCTCCCTCGAGAGAATCGTAGGTATCGATGAGGAGCGTGGTATTTTTAGGGAACGTTCGTGCGTATACACGGAACGCCTCAAGTTCACTGGAGAAACTAGTAACGAACGAGTGCGCCATGGTGCCGGAAATTGGAATCCCCAGCGTCTTACCCGCCGAGACATGGGATGTCGCGGTGCAACCACCAATGAAGCTTGCACGCGTTGCTTCAAGGCCGGCATCTCCCTGCGCCCTTCGAAGGCCGAACTCAATCACAGGTCGCCCATCGGCAGCATACACCACACGGGAGGCTTTTGTTGCAATGAGCGACGAGAAATTCATCTTATTCAAAATGAACGTCTCAACAAGCTGTGCTTCCATAATTGGCGCTTCAACCCTAAGGATCGGCTCGTGCGGAAAAGCAAGTTCTCCCTCCCGCATCCCGTGGATAGTCCCGGTAAACCGAAACGATTCAAGATAGCGAAGAAACGTGGGGGTAAAAATATTCTGCCCCCTGAGATAATCGATGTCATCGGGTTCAAATCGCAACCCCTCGATGTAGGCAAGCACGTCTGGAAGCCCCGCAACCACAAGGTACGAACCAAACGGGACCGTACGCACAAAGTAATCGAAGAGGGCAGGTGGGTTGTGACCCGCCGAGAAATATGCCTGCATCATGGTAAGCTGATAGAGATCGGTTTTGAGTGCGTGAGACATACCATACACCTCCTTTTGGGGGTTATTAATTATTACTGTACTTTCATAATGCGCGTCACAAGCCGCTCGGTGAAACCCTCGCCCTCGAGGAGTATGAGGCGAAAACGCTTACGTGATTGTTTAATGATGACGCGTTCGGCATCTTCATATTCTCGGCCATCGCATGAAGCAACCACCCTCCGACGATTCGGCTCGAGTACCTCAAGCTCAATTACGGTATCACGGGACCACACTGTTGGTTTTACCTGTACGGGGGTGTGCACACAGATTGGAGTAAGCGTAATTACTTCAAGCCCAGCCATTATGGCGGAACCGCCGGCAGAAAGATTATAGGCGGTTGAGCCAAGCGCGGTACTTGCAACGACGCCATCGCCAACCACGTTTTGTGCAAATGTGATGCCATTCACGATGATGTTAACCTTACAGCTCCCAACCGAACGAAAGGGCTTCATATACACATCGTTTGCGGCATAATCTTTGAGTTGTTCTTCCTTCCGATGAATCTCCATGGAAAGAAGCGGAAACGAGAAGGTCTTGAAGTACCCTCCAAGAAGCAACGCAATAAGGTCTTTTCGTACCTCGTTCATGAAAAAACCTTTGTGACCGAAGTTAATCCCGAGAAACGGTTTCCCAAGAGATTGGTATTGATGAATGGCTTCAAGCATGGTTCTGTCGCCACCAAGCACCACAATGCAATCGGCATCTTCTGGTGACTCGACGAGTACAATGCCCGCTGCCGCCGCATCTTTCAAAACTCGACGACGGTAGCGAATGACTCTTGGCTCGGTCCTACCCACCACAAAAATCTTTCCTGTCGTAACCATTTCGGTACATCCTTTCTATGATTTTCAAGGAACGGGGATCTGAATTCTATAATATAGCAAAAATTTGTCAAAGTGTCAATATGTGTCACCTACTATCGTAGGCTCGTTTCAAGATTTCTTCTCGGCGACAAGCACCATGTTGGTATGGGGATACGGTAATTCTTTACGTCCCCTGCCCCGCATTCGATAAAGCACTGCCTTGCCGCGGTATCGATTTTCCACAATCCAAGAGTTAGTAAAGGCGTGAGAACCCGGATGGACCGTAAACCCCGCACCCTCTACTGCCTTTTCCCATTCATGAAACCCCCAAAAACAAAAGGTCTCATGCATTTCACTCTGCCAATTGTCGGTGTAATCCTTTTTACTCAAAAACTCGCAGGCATCTTGAAAACGAAGCACTATGTATTCTTCCCCCTTGAGTCGCTTCGTTTTGAATTTAAGGCGGTAGCCCTCGTTTTTTCGAAAGTCGCGTGCAAAACGAAGAAACCGTGCATATGTTGAAAGTGATGTAAGATGCGATGCAAGCTTCTTCCTATCACTTAATGTCTTGGCCCACCCCATATTCTTCCCATCGTTCCGATTCAACCACATATAGATAAGTTCATCTTTATTCTCCCCGCCAATGACGTCAAGGTTGATCCATACGCCGCCAATCGCGGTTTCGTCATATACTCTCGAGATAAACTCTTTGAGCGCTCCCCTCCCCTGATACGATTCAATCTCGTGCGTGAGTGAAGCGGTAATTGTGGTATCGATAGAATTTTCAGAGAAGAGTTTTTCGGCAAGAAAGTTTCGTTGATAAAAAAATACGTTCTCGTTTGTAAATTCCCCGTCTTCTTTTCGCCGCACGCAAATAGTATAGAGTCGCCGTGCCGCCTCCACTCCATAAAAATCAGATTCCCGGAAACGATCATCTTCGGCAAAACGCTGAATGAGCGAACCGGTACAGCATCCGATATCAATAATTCTCCCCGGTTTTACAAAGGATTTTATGAGCTCGTATTTTCTCCCGGCCCCCTCATCAAACGCACGCACATACGTATTGTAATCTCGCGTCTCGGTGATATCGCCCTCGTCTCCAAGGAGAGGATCCCGGTGAAGTGAAATAATCAAATCACCGTAATCATATTTAAGATAAAGTCCCTGAGTTGCGGGATGGACTTTCTTCTTGAATATCTTATCGATTCGCCAATCTCTCCCCTCCCTACCCGCTTTCACAATCGCTTGCACAAGTTCCCACGGAGTTTCACTTGCAAATTTTCTTCTTTTTCGATCTACAAGCTCGAAAGGTAAGACCCGAAAGCCGAGCTTTTTATAGAGCGCGATCACTTCGGGAGTAGAGCACCCAACAACTGTATTTTCCGGTGTAAGCCGCCACTTCCCGAGACTGTCTACCTCAATTTTTTTGAGCACATACTCTGCAAAACGCCGAGTCTCACCAACATCATCAATGGAATACACATAGGAGGTGGCATTGCGTTCACGTGCGAAATCCTCAATCGCAACTTCCCTGCGACTGGCAGGAAGCGGATTTCTGCGAGTATTTGAATGATTCGCTGATGTTATCGCCCAAATAATGGTGTCAATGCGTCCTTTTTTGCCAAGCGGTTCGCCGTTTATATCTTTCAGTATGGAAAGATCAGAATTCAGAAGGTAATCAAAATACTCCTTCTGGAAATTAGTAAGAAGGTGGTGTCTGCCAGGAAAGAGAATAGTGGTAATCATAGGCGTTAATACACTTTTGCGGCAATGGGCATGCGGCGGCCGGTGCCAAAGGCCTTGGTCGTAACTTTAAGCCCGGGTGCCATCTGACGCCGTTTAAATTCCGCGCGATTGACCATTTGCACCACGCGTTCCACCAAGTCTTTTTCAAATCCTTTTGCGATAATCTCTTCCGGTCCCCTACGTTCTTCAATGTAGGATTCAAGAATCTTGTCGAGTATCTCGTATGGCGGAAGCGAGTCAGTGTCTTTTTGATCCGGACGAAGTTCTGCAGACGGCGCTTTTTCGATGGTTCTTCGCGGGATAACTTCTTTGTCCTTATTCAAAAATTCTGCGAGCCGATAGACGAGCGTTTTGGGAAGATCGGAAATTACTCCAAGACCGCTCGCCATATCGCCGTAAAGCGTGGCATACCCCACCGCAAACTCCGACTTGTTTCCCGTACCAAGCACGATTCTTCGCTCGCGGTTCGCAATTGCCATAAGGATCATGCCGCGGATGCGCGCCTGAATATTTTCTTCTGTGGTGTCCTGCGGCGGATCATTCCAACCGATCGCACCTTCAAGCATTTCTCGAAATGCTTCAAATCCAGGGTTAATAGGAATAATCTGAAATGTAATGCCGAGATTTTTAGCAAGGTGCTCGGCATCTTCCACGCTCGCTTTTGAAGAATATAGGGAGGGCATGGCTACTCCCATTACCTGATCCTTCCCCACCGCTCGAGTGGCAAGCACCGCGGTAATTGCAGAATCAATTCCGCCGGAAAGTCCGATAACAGCGCCGCCGGGAAATCCTTTCACTTTCTCGATGTAATCACGAACACCGACGACAATCGCTTTCTCGACCTCTAAAAGATTTTCTGTGTCTTGGGCATAAGATGCCGGAACGGGCTTTTCAATATCTATAAGAACTGTATCTTCCTCGAAGCTCTTCCCCGCGCCCACACACCTCCCTTTCGCATCCATCGCAAAACTTCGTCCATCAAAAATAAGTTCGTCGTTCCCTCCAACTTGATTGATATAGAAAAGCGGAACGTTGTACTTCGTGACGATATCCCGAACGAGACGAAACCGCCGATCGCCTTTCCCCCACCAGTAGGGTGACCCGTTTGGCACAACCAGAAAATCTGGCTCGAACCGCATTGCCTCTCGAACCGGATCCATGGTGTATTGCCTTCTTCCTTCAGGATCTTCGGTGCCATTCCATATATCTTCACAAATCAATATCCCTATTTTTTTATCGCGAAATGTAATTGGTTCTTGGGATCTAGTATGGGGTTCAAAATAACGGTATTCGTCGAACACATCATAGGTGGGGAGGAGCGCCTTTCTTCTCATTTCACGAATCTTGCCCTCAAGGAGCAATGCCACACTATTAAAAAGTGGTTTACCAAGCTTTTCTCTATTCGGCTCCGCAATACCCACACAAAGTCCCGTTTTCCCTGTGCTGACGGCAAGCTCCTCAAGTATCTTAAGCTGACGCCTAGTAATATCTTTATGCTCAAGGAGGTCTCGAGGCGGATACCCAAGGAGTGAAAGCTCGGAAGAGATAACGAGATCCGCATCCCGTTCGCACGCACGCGTATAACCATCGCGAATTTTTCTTGCGTTCCCCTCAAGATCACCAACGAGAAAATTTTGCTGAAGAAGTGCGATTTTCATGTTACTTTTTTCCTACCACTGTTTTAAGAAGTGTCGCAATGGCAGCAATGATGAAAAGGGGGATGAAATTTTGGGAGTAAATGAAAAATACTGCGCACAACACTAGAAAAATGGCACGGCCGATATTTAACGCTTGCTCACGGAGGATAACGGCGCTATATGACTCGCCGTTTGCCAAGGCGACATCGTCGTAGAAGATCGCAGCGAAAGGTGTTGCAACAACCGCCCGAGACAACCCAAAAAACCCGTGGGTGGTGGCAGCACTCAAAGGCGTGTGCACGAAAAGCCGCATAAGCCATGAGAAGAAGTGGAGGACGACGCCGCAAGAGAGCATTTTCCCCAACCCCACTCTGTCGCTTAACCTCCCCACAAAATAGGTTGCCACAAGCGTAATAAGAAGAGAGAGTGACATAATAAATCCGAGTGCTTTATAGTTGATAGCAAGCAAAAAAAGGAAGAGCGGCCAGAATAGATCATTCGTTCTATCTTCGATGCCGGACGCAATAAAGGCAACGACGGGACGCCAGACATTACGCCGGAAGATGCGCCTCAGTGAAGTAAAGATGGAATCGCGGTACACCTCTTTAATATCTGGAGAAAACCAGAAGGGCAAGACAGAAGCAATGAGAAGTAAAAGAACAAGAGTGAAGAGAGTTGGATATCCAAAAAGGAAAAGTACCACTCCCCCAATCGCAGGTCCTACGGCTGAAGCAAGAGATCCAGAGATGGTCATAAGGCCAACGGAGGTTGCGCGCGTCTCTCGAGATGAAACATGCGCAAAGAAAAAATGAAACGCGGGCCAGTAAAGCACCGCGGTGGTGATAAAGGCAACAAGCGCAAGGGGTAAGAAAGCCGGAAAGTGCGGAAGAAAGATAAGGAGAAAATAGTAGAGAAAACGAAATGGTACCGCAAGAAGCGCCATCCACCGAAATCCGAGACGTCCTGCAAGCTGGGCGCCGAGTGGGCTTAAAAGACCGAATGCGAAAAAGAAAATGGCATAGTAGATCGCAACGAGAGAAATCGAAGAAAATGCAAAATGATCTTTAAAGAAAAGGTAGAGATAAATCGGCTCAAAGACCCCGACCATACTGCTTGTAAAATCCCGCATGGCAACGCCTACATACACCTGGTGGAGTCGATTTTCCTTCAGATGGATGCGACGGAAGAAGAAAAAAAGGAAGCTCAATTCTCGAAGCTGGTTGAACATGGTAAAATAGGGGGTGATGGATTACATCACTATTTTCTTTGCGTCTGCGTTCGGGTATCTTGTAGGATCGGTGAACGGCGCGCAAGTCATCCACCACCTGCTGGGACGCTACCGCGCTATTCATCCCTCACAAATCGGCACTAAAAATGCCGGCATGCAAAACGTGTGGATGATGATTGGGAAAGTCCCTGCGCTCGTTGTGCTCGCTATTGACCTTCCGAAAGGATACCTTGCGGTGTTTCTTGGCGAGCGACTACTGGGACTTGAGGGAGGACTTCTGCTCCTCCCCGGACTTTTTGCAATCGTGGGGCACAACTGGCCTCTCTTCTTTCATTTCCGTGGTGGACGAGGTGTCGCGACACTTGCGGGAGTAATGCTCGCCTATGACATTCGCATCGCGCTTGTTGCATTTCTTATCGCAACACCTTTTGTATTGGTGAGGTTCTCTGGACTTACACCGTTTGTGATACTCCTTGTCGCCCTATTTTTGGATGCTTCTCTATATGGTATACCCCTCGTTATCATGATCGCATTGATTATGCTCGCGATCATCCTGCGGCGGCTTCAGGCAGAATGGAAGGTGCTAGAAACAAATCCACGAAAATTATGGGTGCTGAAAAATATCATTGTCTTTGACCGCTCATCCGCAAATCCCCCACCACTGGCTGAACTTATTCACACGTCTTACAAGTAGCGCAAAGCTCGTTATTACCTTTCTCTTCCTCCCTTATGTGGGGGGATTTTTTGTAAAGCTGTTACGGGCGTATAAGCGTGTAGAGATGGTCCTCAAGTTTCCAGAATTCAGGCGATCGTTCGTTACGAGGTCTTGGTAGTGTATTCTCGACAATTTTTTCAATGCGCGCGGGTCGTGGGGTTAAAACCGCAATACGGTCAGCAAGTTCAAGCGCCTCTTCCACGAGATGGGTCACCATGACAATGGTAATATCTGTCTTCCCCCAAATCGCTAAAAATTCCTTCCGTAGTTCTCTTGCGGTGAAGGAGTCAAGTTCGGAAAACGGTTCATCCATGAAGATAATTTGAGGATCAGTTGCAAGCGCCCGTGCAATTCCCACACGCTGTCGCATACCGCCAGAAAGTTCACGAGGACGAGCGTTCGCAAATCGAGTGAGGCCAAAACGCTCTAGCTCTTGTGTGACTCGCTCATGCCGCTTTTTCTCTTCAATATGATCGGCAACAAGCCCCAACTCGATATTCTCATATACCGTAAGCCAGGGGAGAAGTGCGAATTGTTGAAAGACAAAACTAATGCGCGAACGGTCAACACCTGACGCATAACGAATCTCACCGGGTGATGGCTCTTCGAGACCGCACATGATTCGTAAAAGCGTTGATTTCCCCGACCCTGACGGACCAACAAAAATAAAGAATTCCTTGGCGTAAATCTCAAGGTCAATATTGTGAAGTACCTTCAAATACTTGCGAGGACTTTCTTCGAAGTTTTTACCTATGTTCTTTAAACGAAGTATGGGTTCCATGGTGATTATTCTTCCATTCGTCGGTGGCTCCACTCAAGAAGCGGAAGCCAAAGAAGCTTATTCATACTGAAAATAAGCGTGAGAAGCCCGAGAATACCAAACGCGGTAATAGTGGGGTTATGAGAAAATACTTGGAAGAAATCGCCAAGCCCGGTCTTTACTCCAATAATAATTTCTGTTGCCACGAGTGCTTCCCAGCCCTCCCCAAGGCCGATAATAGAACCGGTAATAAGCCCCGGGGCACTCACGGGGAGGAGAAACAACCGAAAGTAATCACCCCCACGAAGACCTGCAATCGCCACTGCTTCTTCCCAATCTTGTTTGATAAGTTTTAGGGAACCGATAATGGAAAAGAGGATTGGCCAAAGGATGGTAAGGATAAGAAAAAGGATAACGGTGATCTCAGATGTACCCCAAAAAAAGGTAACGAGGGGAAGTGTGGCAAAAGTAGGAAAACTCTGAAGTACGTCAAACAGGGGCAGGGCAATAACTGCTCGCCGCCCTCTCCAAAATCCTACCGCAAGCACCCACGCAAAAACCGCAGAGATAACATAGGCGACGATAAGCCGAAGAAGGGAAGTAAATATATTAAGGAAAAGCTTGGACGCCGCAATGTGGGCGAGCTGGGAGAAAACGAGAAGAAAAAGAAACGGAAATATAACGATACCGAGCGTAAAGAGAAGGTGTACACGTGAGGTGTAAATTTTTATTGATTTCTTCCGCATGTTCCTACTATTATACCGTGCTTTTCACGTTTTGTAATTCACTGCGGTGCATATCGAAAGACGCTCCCTCGCTCGTCATGGGAGCGTCTTTCGATAGTGGTGGACGAATAATCTAGTAGAACCAGAAGAAAAAATGATCACGAAACCAAATCCAGGTGGGAAACTCGAGGTAGTGCATGATGTACTCCTGAACAAATTTCGGAATACTCACAAAAACAAGCAGAATAATGAGGTGGCGTGCCCGTAACTCGGGGTGCTGCCGAAAATGCCCGAAGACCGTCACCGCCAAGTAAAAATTCTCGAATATATTCGGCGCAAGGAGAAAGATGCCTCGCCATTTGATTATTTCAAAGACGAAAACTCCGATAAAACGCCAGAGAAAAAGAAAAGCGGCAATCCTTCGTGCCGTAATATTCTTCCATGTGAGTGCAACGAGCAACGCAAAAAAGAGATAGTATATATCAAATATTTTATCAAAGAAGTGATACCTGCCGCTCACTAGGAAATCAAGCGCAAATTTTTCAAGGAGCATAATATCAACCGCGTCTGCGAGAATCGAAGCAACCATCCCCAAAAGTGGGAAACGCAAAATCGAGAAGGGAACGACGAGACGAATCACAATAATGAGAAGAGGCACCATATAAGAATCTTATCTAGTGATGGTATTCTATCACGAAATTTCGATATGCATTACCATTATTATACAAAGACCCCGCCTCACGAGGCGGGGTCTTCGGGAAATGTATGCTGTGGAGCGTCCTATTCTTGTATATCTTTTATTTTCTTTGCAATGTCGCGAAACTCCTCGTATGCGGCTTTCAAAAGCGAAATTACCCCCTTAAGATCCTGGTCCGCTAGTTTCTCGCGTGCTTCAGTAATTTTCTCTTCGGCCCTTGCAAGTGCTGTTTCAAGCTCAACCACATCTTCCCCGGCTGTTTTGAGTTCTTCGACTTTCGCCCTTACAGCGGCGAGACGCTCTTCTGCCCTAGATACCACTTTCTCTCCTCGTGAAGCATGAATCGCATCAACAATTTTTTTCACTGTCTCGCGGTAGGATTTGAAGAAATCCCGAATTTCTTTCGCAAGCGCCTTTAGCTCATCTGCTGTTACTGCTGCCTCGACCCTCGCTTTCAGGGCGTTTAACTTCTCAATATCCTTTTCAATCTCGGCATTCAACTCTGCCTTGAGATCGTCGCTCACATTCGACATGCGGCTTACCCTAGTTTTCGTATGCGTAAGATGTTTAATCTGCACATCAATAAGCCGCAAGAGAACAGACTTTCGATGCGCCTCTCTTCTCACTTCCGCTTCTTTTCGACGTGCTTCGATCCGATCGCGGAGCGCCCCCTGCCGTTCGTTCCTCGCTTCTACCCTCGCATTCGCTTCCTCGGCTCGCGCATCCTTGAATGCCTGCCGTGAGGTACGAAGGTTGTTGAGCGCTTGGTCGAAATCAGAGCCGGTTTCGTCCGCAAAGCTCACCGCGGGGCCCATAACAAGAAGGAACACGGTACAAGTAGAAAGAATCGATGTAGTAATGGTTTTCATAATGAGACGTGAAAACTTCTACTGCAAGACTTCCCCAAATGTTTGGTTGAGATCCTGCAGCTTTGTTTCATCGTTAGAGAAACTATCAAGATCACTCGAGAAATCAGCCGCCCCCGCCTCTCGATCGAGTGATATAGAATCGAGCGCATCGGTTGGGCTTAACCCCTCGGAGCCATCGCTCGCATCTGATAATGTTTCGTCAATTTCATTAAGTACCCCATCGCGCGCGGCAAGAAAATCAAGGTCTTCACGAAGCGTGTCGAGTGCGCCTTCTTCATCTCCGAAGAGGGTACTCACGGGAATGGGTGTGAATTTTGTAGTTTTCATGAGCCAGAATACTCCGCCAAGAACAAGAAGGAAGATAATAACGAGAATAGCAATAGCTTTTTTTGACATATAGTCGAGTACAAAATGGTGATTCGCATTCGACCTTTTTGGTATGCTACTGGATAGTATATCATTCTCGAGGCGCCTCCCACAAGGACCCGAATCTCGTGGGGTGCCCCCCCTATTCACGACCTTTGTTTATACCACGAGGCTCACTACCCTAAAAACAAGTTTCGCGGCAAGAACATCTGGCGCGACGAGGCCGCGGATTGGAGAAAACTCCATAAAATCTGCGCCGATGAGCGTTCGATGTTCCGCAACCTTCTCTATGAGATTCGTCACCGCATACCATCCCAAACCCCCGGGTTGCGGATTCCCAACTGAAGGCATAATCGAGGAATCGAATACATCGAAATCAACTGAAAGATAGACGTGTTCTCCCAGTGTTTCAAGGATCTCTGTCACCGGTAGATCGACGCCGTACCACACGGACTTCGTGTGGCCTTTCTCCAGGAAGGTGACTTCCTCGGGTGCAACGCTCCGTATACCAACCCACGTCACGGGGATCCCGAGATCGAGAATCCGTCGCGCGGCGCATGCGTGGTTATACTTCGTACCATTCCATGTATCACGAAGGTCAAGATGCGCATCAAAATAGAGAACGTTGAAACTGATACCTTTTTCCCTGAGGGCTCTCACCGCACCAACGGTAAGCGAATGTTCACCGCCAAGAACGATCGGGAATTGACCATGGTCAACCACGCCCCGTATCTTTCGCTCGGTATAACGTATTGCATCTTCTGGCGATCGAAATTTTGACGTAGGTAGAGGCAACGTGAAAACATGATCTTCTCGAATGTGTTTCTGCGATTCGTGATCAAATTCTTCTAAACTCTCGGACGCCGAAAGAATTGCCTCTGGCCCCCGGACAGTCCCCTTAAGGAAAGTGACTGTTCCCTGATACGGAACTGGAATGATTATAACTTTCGTCTTCCCAGAATTCTGTTTTTCGAAACCGAGAAAATTACGTGCCATATCGTAAAGATAAAAACTTTTTACGCACGCATAGGGAGTTTTTCATTAACCCTTGCTTCTTTCGTGATGGTTCTCCTTTTCGAATGCAAGGCACACGGAATTAATGCAGTATCTTTTGCCCTGCCTGCCGGCAGGCAGGCGCTTTTCCTTGGGCCCATCGTCAAATACATGACCCAAGTGAGCGCCGCACTTTTTACACAGTACCTCTTGCCTCTCCATACCAAGACTTGTATCCTTTTTTAATGCAATATGTGCCATATGCATTGGATTGGTAAAACTCGGCCACCCGGTCCCAGAATCGAATTTCGTATCGGAAGAGAATAGTTCTGTCCCGCAAATTGCGCATGTATATATTCCTTTATCGTGCGTGCGTACATACTTCCCGCTAAACGGTGCTTCTGTCCCCTTCTCCCTTGCAACGCGGTAAAGCTCCGGAGAGAGCTTCAAGAGATCGGGGTATGTTGCTTTCAATTTCATGAGTTTTGGACTGATCACAACATGACAATATGGTTTCTCTTTATTTTTCTCATAATAATTCTTGTGGTAAGATTCTGCTTCGTAGAATTTTTTGAATTGTTTTAATTCGGTAACCATGGGTGCGTGCATACATCGCTCGGCTTCTTCTTTTTGTTCAAGGGTGGTGTACAAAATAAGTGAGCGGTATTGAGTACCAATGTCATCACCTTGGCGATTGCGTGTTGTGGGGTCATGAGTTGCAAAGAATACGGTAAGAAGAGAGTAGAATGGAATTTGTTCCGGATCGTACGCTATCTGGATCACTTCTGCATGGCCCGTATCTCCCCTCCGCACTTCTTCGTATGTCGGATTTTCTGTATGACCGTCGGCATATCCGGGGGTCACCGATACTACTCCTTTTAATTCACGGAATACGGCTTCTGTGCACCAGAAACACCCCCCGCCAAAATATACTTTCTCAAGTTTTTTAACCATATAGTGATAATAAGATATTTTAAGACAGAAGAAAATCGAGCAATCTCTTGCTCGATTTATGGTGAGTTTATCGAACCATCTCAATCAATGCTTCCCTCGATAGACGTGTTCAGAATTTTAGACCGGATACGGGTGAAAAGAAAAGTCGGCTGAATTCAGCCGACTATGCAGACAATATCGCTCTCAAGTGTTCCCTCAAAGGCTCTCGCGTTCTGGGGCCCAAGAAGCATGAGCGACTTCCCACGGATAAACGGTGTTATCTTGTAGATAATTTTATCCTGTTCCCATGGGAATCCACTCGGTAGAGCTTTCCCTCATATGCGTATTTGAACAGCGTAAACGCTATCGCAAGAAGTTCGCTTAAGGAACGACCTGTTTTCCGCTGCGCCTCTTCGAGAAAACATGCTGTTTCGCAAGGAATCTCGACTCGAAGGATTTTCACGTTTGTACCTCCTTTCTAGTGTCAATGTGCTCACTTCTTTAAAGTTAACACCTCCAAAAATTTTTGTAAATAGGTTGGCCGCAGCGATGACTTTCGAACTTTTGATTGGGGGAAGCTCTTCCTATCCCTGGGGTTACTATAAGTCAAATGAAACAATTATTAGCACTCGTCTGACATTTCGGGTACGATTGAAAAACACGAACTAAAAGACTCGCGGGATTAGAAAAAACCGCTGGGCGAACCATGCGGTTAATTATTATCGACGCCACACAACAGCTGTTGCATTATCTT
>CAYJUQ010000008.1:0-19697 GCA_964373425.1 uncultured Candidatus Saccharibacteria bacterium | reverse complement strand
AGAAATATCCTCGGTGGAACTTACCGAGGCGGTTTTTGCTGCGATTGAAGAGAAGGATGAAACGCTTCACTGCTTTCTTACTAAGACAAAAGAGTTGGCGCTTGAGACTGCACGCACCGTTGATGAAAAAATAAAAGACGGCGATGCAATTGATATACTCGCAGGCATTCCCGTAGCGATAAAAGATAATATTTTGGTGGAAGGTATTCGTGCAACTGCAGGTTCAAAGATCCTTGAATCGTATATCGCTTCATACGACGCCACCGTTACGAAACGTCTCAAGAAGCGTCATGCAGTAATTGTGGGGAAAACAAACCTTGATGAGTTCGCCATGGGATCCTCGACCGAAAATTCCGCATTTGGCCCCACACGAAACCCACGCGATCCGGAACGCGTTCCGGGTGGTTCTTCCGGAGGTTCGGCTGCGGCGGTTGCGGCTCATGAGTGCATTTATGCGTTGGGATCTGATACCGGAGGTTCTATCCGCGAGCCCGCCGCATTCTGCGGTGTCGTGGGGTTGAAGCCAACCTACGGTGCAGTTTCCCGGCACGGTCTTATTGCCATGGCGTCGTCTCTCGACCAGATAGGTCCTTTCGCGAAAACGGTTGAGGACGCGGCGATCGTCTTCGGTGCCATTTCGGGGAAGGATCCACTCGATTCTACAAGCGTCGATTACTCATTTACCACAGAAAAACTAAAAACTAAAAACGATAACCTAAAAACTATTCGAATCGGCGTTCCCAAGGAATATTTTGTAGAGGGGATTGATCCGGCGGTGGAGCAAGCGGTTCGCGCGGCGATTGCGAAACTTGAGGAACTCGGCGCACGTGTCGAAGACGTGAGCCTCCCGCACACAAAGTACGGGCTTGCGTGTTACTATCTCATTATGCCGTCTGAAGTTTCCGCAAACCTTGCTCGATACGATGGCATTCGTTATGGGTATTCAGTTGGAGGGAAGAGAGCGAAAGAGATGCATCTCCTCGATATTTACCTCAAAAGTCGGGAGGAAGGGTTTGGCGACGAGGTACGGAGACGTATCGTGCTTGGTACCTACGCCCTCTCCGCTGGATACTACGATGCGTACTATCTTAAAGCCCAGAAAGTACGCACCCTCATCAAACAGGATTTTGAACGCGCATTCGAGAAATGCGATGTGATTATTACCCCTACCACGCCCACTGCCGCGTTTGCGTTTGGCGAGAAAGCGGACGACCCGCTCTCCATGTATCTTTCCGATGTGTATACTGTTTCTCTTAATTTAGCGGGTGTTCCGGGGATTTCCATCCCCTGCGAAACGGCAGGAAATCTCCCGATCGGTCTCCAGATTATCGGGAAACAATTCGATGAGGCGGGCATCTTCAGGGTTGCGGCCGCATACGAATCAGCTTCTCGATAAATTTTCTCTATGTCGTACAGCTTTTTCGATTATCTCGTTTCCGTTGACTGGGGGAAGATTGTATTTTTTTTGAAGGTGCTCTCGTATGCGATAAGCGCCGTGTTGGCGGTTGCCATTGGTTATCTTATCTTGAAAATTAATATTCTCGGTAAAACCCTAAGGCAAGCCGCCGAAGCGGTAAGCGGCTCGCCGCTTCCCAAACGGAAAATTATCAAACAGTGGGAGGATATTCAGATTAAATTTGAAAGAGGGGATGATGCGAATATGAAACTTGCGATTATTGAGGCGGATAAACTCCTCGATTCGGTGCTCGAGCGGATGGGCTACGGGGGTACATCGATGGGGGAGAAGCTTCAGAAGATAAAACCCGAGCAGTTTCCACGGCTTGATCTTCTCTGGGAGGCGCACAAGGTAAGGAATAACATCGTGCACAACCCCGAATACACATTCACAAGGGCCGATGCCGAACGAACACTCGAAATTTTTAGAAGCGTACTCGATGATCTTGGCGTCTATAACGTTTGACGGGGAGAATGCCACACAAAAACCCCCGAGGATTCCTCGGGGGTTTTTGTGTGTGATATATGTTGCGCCTTGCGCCCAATTACCATCTTTTTTCTTCGGGGAGTGCGGCATGAATAATGCGATCGAGTAATACCGGAAAGCTTATTCCCACCGCTGCTGCTTCTTTCGGTACAATACTCTCTTTGGTGAGGCCGGGGATGGTATTGATCTCCAATATCCAGATTTTCCCGCGTTCATCCAGCATCATATCTGTTCGGGAAAAACCTCTCGCCCCTATGATTTTGTGTGCGTTGAGCGCGGCCGCTTGGATCCGGGCTACGGTTTTTTGATCGAGATTCGGCGGAGTGATTTCATCGGTGGCCTCCGCGGTGTATTTCGAGTAGTAGTCAAAAAATGTGTTTTGTTTGGGTACGATCTCTGTTGGCAAAAGGAGGGTATGGCTTTTGCGCCCATCATCGAGAATACCACAGGTGAGCTCCCGTCCCTCTATATACTTTTGGATCATAACCTCGTTTGAATAGGTGAATGCGTTTTCAACCGCCCGAACCACCATATCAGCTGAATTGGCAATACTCACTCCTACGCTTGAGCCGCGATCAGCGGGCTTCACGATAACCGGGTATCCAAGGGTATTCAGTATATCATCGTAATCTCTTGCATCGCGATTGGTGAGGGTGGCGAACTCCGGAACCAAAAGCCCATGGTCTCGAAAGAGATGGGCTTGAGTGGGTTTATGCATCCCGAGCGAGCTTGCGCGTACTCCAGAGCCCGTGTAAGGGATACCTGTAAGATCAAGGAATCCTTGGATTTTTCCATCTTCTCCATACTCTCCGTGCATTGCGATAAATACCACGTGAGCTTCTTCTTCGTTTTTGATATGGGTGAGTGCCTCCTCCTCATCTCGGAGCGTGAGCACCGAATTCAGGGGGGGGACTGTCCCCCCTTGGGGGGACAGTCCCCCCGGGAGCGGGAGATAACCTTTGGGGATAAGCCATTTACCTTCCTTGGTAATGGTGACTGGCTTGAGATTGTAGTTCCGTGGGTCGAGGTGCCGTAAAATATTCTCTCCTGTTCGAATTGAAATATCGTGCTCTGAAGAAGGCCCGCCCATGAGCACCACGACATTAATTTTCTTCTTTCTTGTTATCATCGCATTTCAATGTATTTCACTCGCTTACTTGATTATAGTGCTTTTCTCCGCGGTTTCAAACTAATATATATAAAAGCGCTTCAATGAAGCGCTTAGTATTTGATTGAGAATAATAACTTTTTCTAAACGTAGCCACGGTTTTTGAGTATGGCAAGCGCGGCAAGAATTTTCACGTCAATCTTCATCGTGCCTTGATTTTTCTCAACGAAATCGGCAAGTTCACTTATAGGAACGGTGAAGACCTCAATCTCTTCTGATTCGCCAAGATTTTGATTGTGTGTGCGCTTCGCATTTTTCCCGAAGTATAGTGTCATCTCTTCCGTAAGAATTCCCGGGCTCACGGGGCCCTCGAGCAGTTTTTCAACTTGTTTCACTTCATATCCCGTCTCTTCTAAGAGTTCTCGTTTCACCGTCTCCTCGGGCGTTTCATCGGGGTTATCGGTAAGGCCAGCCGGGAGCTCTACTACCATCTCACCGAAAGGGAGCCGAAATACTCGTTCGAGTATCACCTCTTTTTCGGGTGTGAGGGCGAAAATTGCGACCGCATTCCCCGTATTCTTCCGTTTCACAAATTCCCACACACCTTCTTTTTTTCCATGTCTGAAGTGGCGTTTCACCGTTTGGAGGTAGGCGCCGTCATACACTATTTCATCCTTTGTAATTTTCGGGAGCATCACTTCTACTATAGATGATGGACGAGATAATTTCAAAAAGCGCCTCCCCACAGTTTTTAATGTGCCAAGATGGATGGCGGGCTAGTCGGGTCTAGTACCACCACAAGTGAGACCACACAAGGGTTTTCAGACGGCTTTTCCGGGGGAAAATTTAGGCAGATGGGTCGGGGTAAAATGTTACAAATGTTACACTTTTTTGTGAATTTTTGAGTGTAACATAATCGTAACAAATGGAGCAAACGGAACACTGAAAACGGTATTTTACCGTGTCTCATTTGTAAAAACGGGTTTGGTTTAAAATAAGGCTTTTCGGATAAAAATAAGACAAATGAAACACTATAAAAGGGGTGTCTCGTGTCTCGTTTTGCTACCCCTTCTTTTCTCAGACCTACTTAGACTCGTACGCCAAATTAACCCAAATAAGGACTTCCGGCAGCAATGTAATATAGATATGGTAAGGCGAATATATACACTCCTACCAGCAATCCTACGATCATAAATCGGCGTTGTTCATGGGGTAAAATCTGACCGATAACTATTCTCCAAAAAGTTCTTTGAGCTACAATCGCCACAATACTTAAAATAAGTGTAGGGACAAGAATTATTAAATAAAGATAATACCGGCCGGCTCCGCCACCTAATACACCCAAGAGAATTAGAACAAGAAACCATATAACGAGAGAGCTTATGGTACCGATTAAAAATATAAAAAGAATTTTCAGTAGTCTAACGCCTTCCCTTTTTCGAGCCAGATCAAGAAGATTAAACAGGAAAATCACCGAGATAAATAAGGTTGCGAAAAGAAGGGGTGAGTACGTGTTGAAATTTTTAACATACCCTAGTAATTGATTATGGCCATGTATCTTCCAACCAAGCATCACGGCTTCTTCAAATCCTGAAGGAAGTAATTTCAGATCGTCAGAACTCTCGAAGGAACAATAGAGCTTAATATCTGGTCCCGGTTCGTAGCGGGTGTCACGACACCTCGTCTTCCAAGGTGGCGCCTTAAGTAGTGCTGGGCTTGCGGGACTTTTGATATGCATCTCGAATCTGTCGCGAGGAATCTCAAATAATCCGCCCCCGCCATTATTGAAAAAAGAAAATTTTCCGCCATAAACCCACCCTCGTGAAAACTGAATATCAGAAACCTCGATTGCATCATCAACCAGCGTCCCCAAAAAGGAAGTCATCGACTCTTCGTTTATAGCGCTTCGAACCTGGAACTTCTTGACCTCTGCCACGGCCGTCTCCCACAAAGGAAAAACAATAAGGTGAAACACAAAAAAGATACCTACATAAACGCCAAGTAAACGTAAATTACTCTTTGAACTATCCAATAGCATGGATTTAATCTCGTTATATTTTGATATTTTTTCTTCTCCCATAATTTAATTATAAAGATTTCAACCAAACGGGGTGCGCTCCGCCATTTCCAGTAATTTTCTTGAGAATCGTTCCGTCTCTTGAAACTATCCACAATCCCTTTTTTGCCGAGATAGCAAGCCGTGAGGAATCGGGTGACCAAGAAAATCCTAAAAGGGAGGCTTCTCCTAATTCTTCGGGGTAGCTTCTACCGATTTTGTTGCCAAACTTATCACGAACAATCAAATAATCTCCGTATGGGTCCTTAGGATTAAGATACGCAAAATATTCACCGTCTGGAGACCAAGATAAACCTTTGATAAAACGCGTACGATACAGATCCTTCGAATCCTGAGTTTCCTCTGCAATGGGCTTTGGCTGTTCTCCGGGTTTCTCAATCAAATAGAACATATGGGTACGATATGGCTTTTCACCCGTAGGCGCAAAAGGATATGTTATATAAACTACTTTTCCGTCCCGAGAAACATCGAACAACACATCACCGGCCTTAGTCCCCAAATCTGCTACGAGTTCAGACTCCTTAGTTGCTGGATCAATAGACCAAATATAATCGTGGTTAGGGGAATTGTCGTCGGTGGTAATGAATAGTTTATTTCCACTTTTAAGGACGCTCGCCGTCTTTGCGAATCCGCTTCTTTGAAAAATTTCCTCTTCTGTCTCCCTAGTGGGGTCCAATAACCACAAGTGCGCTCCCGGATTCTTTAAGAAGGCAACCGAATCATTTATCCAAACAATATTACTCTCAATACGATATCCCGTACTTTCAAAGTCTGAAGTTTCTATCTCTCGTCCCTCTCCGGATACCATATCAAGAATGTATAGATAATTTGATCCAACATCTCTAAGGAAGGTAATTTTGCTTTGGTCGGGAGAAAAATCAAAGGAACTAACCGCTCCGAAGCCGTTATTAACCAAAAGCTCAGTCAGCCGAATCTCCTGTTTCCCATCCGTAGTAATAAGCCAGATATTTCCATCTTTTATAAAAGCGATTTGTTCATCGGTAGGACTAGTCCATTCGCTTAATTTTTCGGTCGAAACGTTCGAGATCGATTTTTTTGAAGTGTTGTAGTTCCACACAAAAAGGACAATTCCCAGAATGATTATTCCAAGCAGTATCTCGAAAATATTATTTTTCAGAAAGGAAACCATATATAATTTATTATACCACAGAAACAGTGGCCAAGGAAAACCACGCGATAATTTCAAAAAGCGCCTCCCCACAGTTTTTAATGTGCCAAGATGGATGGCGGGGACGACGGGATTTGAACCCGCAACCCCATGCGTGACAAGCATGTGCTCTGACCGGGTTGAGCTACGTCCCCAAATATTTTTTAAAAACGACCCGCTACGGATTTACTTCTTCCGCAACCGTTTCAAAATTCCCTGATTCGATTTTGCAATCTGATATGCGTCGTATATCTGCAGCGCCCAGAGTACAGTCACTATGATGATAATCGAGAGAAAATCTCCCCCCGTGAATCCGCGCAGATTCACGAGATTTCGAAACGCCCAGTGCCAGATGTTGCCCTTCGAGGATTCAAGGATGAGTGCAAGCATGCCGTAAAGGATGGTGAAGACGGCGGTTGCCGCCATCATCACGAGTCCTCGGTCAAATTTCCCGGCATAGACTTGCCCTAGTCCGGGGAAGAAAAAACTTAAGATTGCCGCGATCAATGGTTTTTTCATAATTTACACTGAGCTTGTCGAAGTGTGGCGAGGGTGGGAATCGTCCTCCTTCGCTCTGCACCTTGTTATAAGGTGCAGAGCTTCGGCGGATTGCTGTTTGTTACTACTCACTTCGTTCGTAGACAAACAGGGAAAACCCACGGTGGCTGCGGCAGGAATTGAACCTGCGACATTCGCTTTATGAGGGCGATGTTCTACCACTGAACTACGCAGCCTCACCTTCGCTAAAGCTTCGGTGAGCAAGCAACCACATACACAGAGCTTGGTGAGCCAACTACTTGCCCTCCGAAGTCTTGACGAAGGAGGGAACTACGCAGCCTTCTATTCTCAGCCCCCAAGCAAGTGAGAAACTTGTCTAAATACGGAACCATAGTATCATTAAATCAGTTCTTTTTCAATACGCGAGGTGTTGAGATGGGAAGAGTCGAAGAAGTTCGCATGGTGATGAAGCAGTTACCCGGAAGAAATGTGGTGCTCGATCCGTGGATGGAAGTATTGGCAAAAACCGTAGAGTTCGAGAAAGAAAAAATCAATGAGGCGATCATGCGGGGTGAGCTTGAAAAGTACGAACAGTATGATCGGGCGATCCGTGTGGGATTTTCAAGAACAACATTCATTATCGCCGCAAATATCGCCAAACTTCTTTCTTATTTTATTCCCGATCCCGCGGTCTACTATTTCGGTATCGGTCACCAAGCCGTGAATCTTGATATCATTGGGCCTCTGCTCTTTACTGATTTCTCGGTTCTTTACGGCACCGATATTGTATCCACCTCTTTCGTCCTGTTCCGAGAGGCGGTCGGAGAGAATCTTTCGGTAATACCGACCATCAACCCAAACGATATCACGTTCATAGAACACGCACGGGATACATATGAAGCTCGGTTTTTATACCACGGGAAAGAGAGACGCGTGAGGTGCCTTTTCGGTTTCGATGCACGTTTTGGGGTACCCGATCTTTGGCGTGAGAATCCGCCATGCGTTATATTTACGCGAAGAACAGGTCAATTGTTTTCTCAAATCGATCCCCGAATGAAAACTACGCTTTTCAACCTTCTTTCTCCAAACGGGTTTCTCATACTTGATAGGTGGTTCCTTGATCGGGAAAGCAAGAAATATCTCCCTTCAGCGTCTTTCCTTCATATTGATCTTGCGTCCTTATTCGGATTTGACCCCGTATTTATGGAAGCGTTCGAGCGTATCACGCTCATTATGAAATCAAAAAGGCCCTAATATCCAGGGCCTTTTAATGAACTGTCTTTACAATTTTCGATCGCCGACTATAATAAGTGTGCGGGGTGGAGGAATGGCAACTCGCGAGCCTCATAAGCTCGAGATGCAGGTTCGAATCCTGCCTCCGCAACCATCCTCCGCTAAGCATCCTTCGCTAAAGCTTCGGAATGCCTTGAGCTACGGGTCCGCCTCTCTATATGGGGGCGGTTTTTACTTGCGTCTCACCTTACTTTTGCTACAATTAAAGATAGAGTGAATTAGGGTAAAACCCTATTTTACCCCGTACCACAACTTCAGATGTGCACGCATTCGTGAGAGAAACACAACCGAAAGCAGGAATGGCAGTGTCTCCTCATCCCACGATACGAACCAACGATGCACTACGAAAACGTGATATTCCGAAGTTGTGGTGACGGGGTTTACTTTATATATGGCAAGAACTTCAAAATTTCCGCACAATCCACTTACCGATTTTACGAAGATGAAAGAAGAAACGGCAAAGGCAGTTGCGGCTGCCTCAACCCTGCATGAGCTCGACGAGGTGTATCGGAGCTACCTCGGTAGTAAGGGAAAACTCAGCGAGGTGCTGCGTCTTTTGAAGGACATACCCGTTGCCCAACGGAAAAGGCTTGGGAGGCAGGGGAATAAGCTCAAATTCGAGGTGCAGGAACTAATAAGAAAGCGTGGAGAAGAGTTACGAAGAGAGGATGCGGCGCGACTCGTCGAACGAGAATGGATTGACGTGACCCTCCCCATAAAACCAAAAGATGTTGGCCATCTCCATCCCCTTACCCTGACCATTCGGGAAATCGAGCGGATTTTCGGTTCGATGGGATTTGAGGTTGCATCTGGTCCGGATATGGAAACAGAATATTATAATTTCGATGCATTGCAAATCCCCGCCGATCACCCGGCACGGGATCTGTGGGATACGTTTTGGGTGAAAGAGACTGCGGGCGAAAAACCACGACAACCCCAAGGATCGAGCAGGCTTTCAGTTGGCGGCAGGCTTCTCTTGCGAACCCACACAAGCCCCGTACAGATCCGCTACATGGAAACGCACGAGCCTCCCCTTCGGATCATTGTTCCCGGGAGATGCTTTCGGTATGAGGCGACGAGCGCGGCGAACAACTTCGAGTTTTTTCAAGTTGAAGGCCTTATGGTGGGGCGCGAGGTGAACCTCGCCCACCTAAAAGGTGTACTCCTTGTATTCTTCCAGAAATTTTTTAAGAAGGAACTCGCGCTTCGTTTTCGTCCATCATTTTTTCCCTTCACCGAACCCAGCGTTGAAGTTGATATCACCTGTCTTACCTGCGCCGGTGTGGGGTGCAGTGTCTGTAAAACGACAGGATGGCTTGAGATGATGGGTGCAGGGATGGTACATCCAAGAGTGTTTGAGACGGTTGGGTATAACCCTAAGTTTGTGCAGGGGTTTGCCTTCGGTATGGGGATCGATCGTCTCGCCATGATGAAGTATAAAATTGATGACATTCGACTTCTCTATTCAGGCGATCTACGATTTTTGAAACAATTTTAATCATGAGAATTTCGTACAACTGGCTCCAAACATTCTTTATCAAGAAGCTCCCAAAACCAGAGCGGATGAGCGAGCTTTTCACAATGCATACAGCTGAAGTTGAGTCGGTTCGGCGCGTGAAAGATGATTATGTCTTTGCACTTGATATTCTGCCGAATCGCACACACGATCTTCTTTCGCACGTCGGTATGGCGCGAGAAATCGCAGCACTCCTCGGGATGCGCATGAAAGTACAGCCGTCTCGGATAAGACGGGAGGTAAAGAATATAACAATCGGGAGGGCGCTCAGCGTCCATATTCGTGATAGTCGTCTTGCGCCGCGCTACAGTGCGCGGGTGATTCTTGATCTTCGTGTGGGGCCCTCGCCTCACTGGCTTCAAGAGCGGCTTGAGGCATTGGGGGTGCGTACGATTAATAACGTGGTGGATGCAACAAATTACGTGATGATGGAAATGGGTCAGCCCCTCCACGCGTTCGATTTAGATAAACTGCAAGAACGGAAAACGAAGCGAAAGAATGGGAGAGCGTACATTGCGGTACGGCGTGCACGGCGAGGAGAGAAGCTACGGACACTTGACGGCGAGGTGAGAAATCTTGACGGGGAGACGCTCGTCATTGCCAACGAAAAGAAGCCGGTTGCCATCGCAGGAATCATGGGAGGCGAGGAAACCGAGGTTGAGAGCACCACAAGCAAAGTTATGCTCGAAGCCGCCGTCTTCCATCCCCCTGCCGTTCGGCGCGCTTCAAAGAAACTTGGTCTTCGTACGGAATCGTCACTACGATTTGAGGGAGGTATCGATGAATCACTTCCGCCTCAGGCGCTTCGGCGCGTGACCGAACTCATCCTCAAAATTGCCGGGGGGACGGCGTTGGGGGGGATGATTGACGTATATCCCCGCTCCAAAAGTCCGACATCCGCCATCATACTTGAGCTTGCATACCTGAATGGGCTTTTGGGAAGCACGGTACGATTCGAGGAGGTGATACGCATTTTGAAGGGTCTTGGATGTGCGGTAAAACCAGTGAGCCGCGAGAAGCTTGCCGTGACACCGCCTTCATTCCGGAAAGACCTCGCTATTCGCGAAGATCTCGTTGAAGAAATAGGAAGAATCCGGGGCTACGAGGCGATACCCGCAGCGTTTCTCAACACTCACCTTATCCCTCCAAAAGATGATGCGCTTCGAATGCTCGAGGGGTCGATACGGGACACGCTTCGCGGGATAGGATATACCGAAGTCTACAACTATTCCTTCATTCGAGATGCCGATGCTTCCTACCTTAGCGAGTATGCAAAGAAAGGACTTTTTTCTCTGGAAAATCCAATTAGCCCCGAATTTTACTACTTGAGACCCACACTTATACCCGGGCTTTTGGGAAACGCGCGAAAGAATATTCAATCTTTTGATGCGCTTCGACTCTTTGAAGTGGGGAAGGTATACTTAAGAGAGAGAAATCCCCGGGAACATCTCCATATAGGCCTTGTGGTTTCGCGGAGAACCACAAGAGAGTCTCGGGGAGAAGAATTCTATGAGTGTAAAGCAGGAGTGCTCCGTATTTTGGAATCACTCGGGGTTACCGAGGGGTCGTTTCGCCCACTTACGAAACACGCTTTCCGTACAAGCCTTCGTGTACGCGAATCCGTTTTTCACACCACGCGGAGTGCGGCGATTCTTGTTGATACAAAAGAAGTTGGCCTCGTAGGCGAGATTCACCCCCATGAAGAGGAGCTCGGCTCGGTCTACGGGAGGATCGCCGTTGCAGAGCTTGATTTCCATGCATTGAGTGATGTTGCAACGAGCGATACCTTCTACCAGCCCATTTCCCGCTTTCCTGCGCTCATCCGAGATGTTGCGGTACTTGTTGATCGGGGGACGATTGTCGAAGAAGTGCTTAATGTGATCAGCCGCGTCGGCGGAAAGCTCGTTTCTGATGTTGACCTCTTCGATCTTTATGAAGGGGAGGAGATCCCCGAAGGGAAGAAAAACATTGCATTTCATATCATCTACCAAGCCGAAGATCGAACTCTCTCCGAGCGGGAAATTGATTCGCTCCACGAACGGATCAGCGCGGCCTTAGAAGAGATGGGGTGGGAAGTGAGATGATCAACATGTGTAAGAATATGGAAGAAGGATTATGTCAAAAACAAAGGCTAAAAAAATAAAAAAGAGGCTCACCAAGTCTCCGTCAAAACCGGTCAAGGAGGAATCGAAAAAAGAGGCGGGGTATACCGCCAAGGATATTTACGTACTCGAAGGGCTTGAGCCGGTCCGGAAGCGGCCCGGGATGTACATTGGTTCTACCGGTGTTGAAGGGTTGCACCATCTCATTTGGGAGGTGGTTGATAACTCGCTCGATGAGGCGATGGCGGGGTATGCGAGTGAAATCATGGTTACCTTTCTTGCCGGTAACCGCATTAACGTTACCGACAACGGCCGCGGGATTCCCGTAGAGCGTCATAAACAAACAAGGAAATCCGCACTCGAGACAGTTATGTGCACCCTCCATGCGGGAGCGAAGTTTGGCGGCCAGTCCTATAAAATCGCAGGGGGACTTCACGGCGTAGGAGTCTCCGTGGTGAACGCACTTTCGTGCTGGATGCGGGCCGAGGTATGCCGAGACGGATTTCGCTTCGCACAGGAGTATGCGAAAGGGAAACCGAAGGGCGCCGTGAAAAAAATTGAGAAATGCCCCAAAGGATTTACCGGCACGAGCGTTACCTTTGAACCCGATCCGGATGTCTTCAAAGAGATAAAGTTTAGCTGGAAGAAGGTTCTTGATCATCTCCGCGAGCAGGCGTACCTTACACGGGCGGTTCGCATCACGGTTCGGGATGAGCGCGAAGAACCCCACCGTTTCTACTCCTTTTATTTTGAAGGAGGGGTGGTCTCGTACATAACGTTTCTCAATAGGCAGAAGGAAATCATCCATCCCACCACCGCTTACATTACCGGCGAGCGTGAAGGCGTGTTCGTTGAAGTCGCATTCCAGTATATTCAGGATATTGAGGGGCTTGAGATCGGTTTTGCCAATAATATCCATACAGGTGAAGGGGGGATGCACCTTACCGGATTTCGTACTGCCCTCACCCGCGGCCTTAATGAATATGCGCGAAAGAACGGTCTTATGAAGGATGGTGATGAAAACCTTACCGGAGAGGATGTACGTGAAGGGCTTACCGCGGTAATTAGTGTGAAACTTCGTGAACCCCAATTTGAAGGGCAGACGAAAGCGAAGCTCGGGAATCCCGAGGCGCGTACTGCGGTAGAAGCCGTGGTACTTGAAGGAGTAGAAGAATTTTTTGAAAGGAATCCACAGGATGCACGTTTGATTATCTCGAAATCATTTCTTGCCGCAAAGGCAAGAAAAGCCGCAAAAGCTGCGCGTGAAACAGTGCTTCGAAAGGGGATACTCGAGGGACTCGCGCTTCCGGGGAAACTTGCCGATTGCCAATCGAGAGATCCCGCTGAATCCGAACTTTATATTGTTGAGGGGGATTCGGCGGGGGGATCAGCGAAGCAAGGCCGCGACCGGAGATTCCAGGCCATTCTTCCGCTTCGCGGGAAAATTTTGAATGTTGAAAAAGCGAGACTCGATAAGATGCTTGCCTCACGTGAGGTCAGATCGCTCATTATTGCGCTTGGCGCTGCCATTGCCGATGAGTTTGATATTGAGAAGCTTCGCTACCATAGAATCATCATCATGACCGATGCCGATGTGGACGGTGCGCATATTCGAACGTTGTTGCTTACCTTTTTTTACCGCTACTATCCGCAGATTATTGAAAAGGGATACCTCTATATTGCCCAGCCGCCGCTCTATCGGATACAAGCTGGCAAGAACTTCACCTACGTCTACTCTGATGGAGAAAAGGCAGAGGCGTTGCAGAGGCTCACCAAGGAGAAAAAAGAACGGATCAGCCGCGGCTCGGAAAACAAGAAGAAAGAAAAACCAAAAAAGGTCCCAGAGGCCGAAGCTTCTCTTGTCGAAGGTGAGGTACCGCAAGAAGAGAAAGTCACTGGAATTTCTCTCCAGCGTTATAAGGGGCTTGGCGAGATGAACCCCGACCAACTCTGGGAGACCACCATGAACCCGGACAATAGGATTTTGAAGCAAGTGAGCGTAGAAGGCGCAAAAGAAGCAGACAGAATTTTTGACATTTTAATGGGTGCAGAGGTTGCACCGAGAAAGAGATTCATTCAGACGCACGCAAAAAGAGTGCAGAATCTTGATATTTAATTACTGCACCCTGCACCTTCCGTGGAAGGTGCAGGGTGCGGGGTTGACTCTTCGAGAGAGAAGAGTAATATAAAGAGACGGTGCCCTCGTCGGGCAGTTTTTATATCATGGACACATTGAAGACATTTCCACTTAAAGCCCTCACCTTTTTAAAGGAGGTGAAGATTGAAGTTGAGAAAGTGAAATGGCCTACGCGCGATGACGCCATTCGTTTGACTACGATCGTGATTCTCTTTAGCGCTGTTGTTGCACTGTTTCTTGGTGGCTGGGATTGGCTTTTTAGGGTCTTATTGGAGAAGATTCTTGGCGGGAAACCCGCGTAATACTCTCTCGTCTCTTCTATGCCTAAACAAGTAGCACAATTCGGCAGGAACTGGTACGTCATTCACACCTATTCCGGATACGAAGATGCTGTTGCGAGAAACCTGAAACAGCGCATTGAATCTATGAGCATGGAGGATAAGATTTTTAACGTCATTGTCCCAAAGGAAAAGAAAATAAAGATCAAAGATGGTAAGCGAAGGACGATAGATGAGCGGATTTACCCGGGTTATGTGTTGGTTGATATGATTGTGACCGATGACTCATGGTATGTGGTACGAAACACCCCGCGCGTGACGGGATTTGTAGGATCGGGCACCACCCCCACCCCCATTTCACCCCAAGAGATAGATGTGATCCAGAAACGAATGGGTGTTGAGGAACCGAAGTATAAAATTGATGTTGAGCCGGGTGATGCAGTGAAGATCACCGATGGACCATTCAAGGATTTCGATGGCAAGGTGGCGGAGATAGATTCAGAGCGAGGGAAGATTAAGGTGCTGGTTTCTGTCTTTGGCCGGGAGACTCCTGTGGAACTCGATTTCTTACAGATTAAGAGAATATAAATAAATGGCAAAAGCTGTAAAAACTATCATCAAACTACAGATTCCCGCAGGCATTGCAAATCCCGCGCCGCCCATTGGGCCTGCCTTGGGACAGCACGGACTTAACATTCAGGAGTTTTGCACGAAGTTCAATGAAGCGACGAAAGAAAAGCTTGGCGACGTCATTCCTGTTGAGATAACGGTGTATGAGGATCGAAGCTATTCGCTCATCTTCAAAACACCGCCCGCTTCCAGTCTTCTTAAAAAAGCAGCAGGTATAGAGAAGGGGTCGGGGAATACACCGCGAGGGCGGGCCGGGAAAGTAACAAAAATACAGGTTCGGGAGATCGCAGAGAAGAAAATGGCGGATCTTAACGCGAATGATCTTGAAGGCGCAATGAAGATTGTTGAAGGGACCGCAAAGAGTATGGGAATTGAGGTCGAGTAAACTCGACCTCAATTCCCATACCCCAGTTCATTTACAAGTTCAAAGGAGGATACTATATTATGAAACGTCCAGAGTGGGATGAGTTTTGGTTTGTGATCGCCGCGTTTTATTCAACTCGTGGCACATGTCCGAGACTTCATACGGCAACGGTTCTTGTCGATAAGAATAATCGGATGGTTTCAGCCGGCTATAACGGATCTATTCCAGAAATGCCGCACTGCGATGAAGCAGGATGTCTCATTATTGAGGGGCACTGCGCGCGGACATTTCACGGTGAGGAGAATGCGATAGATAACGCGGTAGATCTTCGGCGGCTCGAAGGCGCAACTGCGTACACGATTGGCACTCCATGTCTTCGTTGTTTCAAGCGGCTTGTGAAAAACGGGGTGCAGAGAATTCTCTATACCGGAGCACATGAAAATTATCGGGATGAAGCCGATAGACTCAATGCCGAGAAATCCATCGATGAGATTATTCATGCAAAGAAGATCGAGTTTCGACGTGTAGACCTTGATTTGAGAACCCTTATCTATAAAATGATGAAGCGGCTTGAGGAGCCTGGTGGCATACTCTGGCCGCCCTCATGCTAGTTTGATAGAATAGGAGCGATGCGTACCATGCTTGAGAATCCGTATAGCGGTATGTTCATTGTCTTTGAAGGAATTGATGGAGCGGGTAAATCGACTCAGGCGCGGAAACTTTTCGCATTCCTCCAGCGTTTTACAAGCGTTGAACCAACAAAAGAGCCGAGCTACATGCTCCCCGTGGGGAATCGTTTGCGAAAAGCCTTGTGTGGACAGATTGAAATCGATAATATTGCGCTACAGGAACTTTTTGTTCAAGATAGAACCGAGCACATCTACCACTTCATCATTCCCCGGATAGGGAAGGGCACATGCGTTATCTGCGACCGCTACTTCCTTTCCACCGTTGCCTACGGTTCACTCGATACAGATACCGACACGCTCCTCAATATGCACCAGATTATTCCCGATATGATTCTTCCCGATATCACATTCATCATCGATGTTGACCCCGCAATCACTCTGAAGCGCCAGCGAGCGGTTCACGGCGAGCTTGATATCTTTGAGAAAGAAGAGAAGTTGACAAGAGTGCGGAATACATATCGTGAACTCGCGCGTCGTTTCGATAACGTGTATGTTATCGATGGTAATCGCGACGAGGATGTTGTGTTCGAAGATATCAAGAATCTTCTTATGCCCATTATGCGTCAGCGAGGCGTGTTTATCCCCACGGAGGAACACGCAAAGAAAAAAGTTCGTATTACTCGTAAATAAGATCCACCACCACGGCGGATCTTTTTCTTTGCAAAAATAGAACCCTATGCTACACTGAAGATCCTTATTCGTTGTACATGTTCTTTTACATAAGGAGGTATGAAGGATGCGGCAGGTTGAACCACGAGTGTTCCTCGTCGGAGAGACACGAATTGTTCCCGATGGGCTCCAAGCGTATCTTGACCACATTGGCGTTCCCGATTGGAAATCGAAAGATTGGACAAAGACTTCGCCTTCGGATATCGAGAAACTGGTTGAGGTATGCGGACGTCTTTGCTACCGAAGCTTCGGAACCGGCCTTAACCCCAATCTGACCAAAGTTCGGGAAACAAACAGAGACTACATCAAAAATATCATTAAGGTAAAGCATGGTTCCGTTCTTGAGCATGGATTCGTAAACTTTATTTTTGCAGATGTGAGCCGCGTGTTCACCCATGAGCTTGTACGGCACCGCGTGGGGACATCCATTTCCCAGGAGTCGCTTCGATTCGTCCGTGTAGAAGATATTGGATTTTGGTGCCCACCGCTTGTCGTTGAGAACGATGAGGCAATGACGCTCTACCTTCAGACGTTACGAGACCTTGAAGCGGTACAGCGAAAACTTGCCAAGATTTTTAAGATTGAAGATCAGGCTTCATTCCACGGGAAGAAGCGTATCACCACCCACATGCGTCGTCTCCTCCCGGAGGGGCTCGCCACCACCATTGCGTGGGGCGCAAACATCAGAACACTGCGATGGCTGATCTCCATGCGGACAGAACCCGGCGCAGAGGAAGAAATACGATTAGTGTTCGGGAAGGTTGCCGAAATCTTGATCGAACGCTACCCCAGCCTTTTCGATGATTTCCAGAAAGAGATTGCTGACGGTCTTCCCTACTACAAGACGAGTTCTGAAAAGATATAAAATCAAAGGCTCAATTTGAGCCTTTTTGTTTTTATGCTACATTAGAAACGATGAAATACGAACCAGTGATCGGTCTCGAAATACATGCGGAACTCAAAACCAAAACGAAGATGTTTTGCGATTCTTTGAACGATCCGGATGAAAAACATCCCAATATTAATGTCTGTCCTGTGTGTATGGGGCATCCGGGGACACTCCCCGTCATCAATAAAAAAGCGGTTGAAGCGGTCCTCAAAGTCGGGCTTGCGCTCGGGAGCGGCATTCCGGAATTCTCGAAGTTTGATCGAAAAAATTATTTTTATCCCGATCTTCCAAAAGGGTATCAAATCAGTCAGTACGATCAGCCATTATGCCGCGGTGGGCATCTGGAAATTCCGATTTTGGACCGTGAAAACGGATCTCAAAATCCTAAATCCAAAATCCTAAATCCTAAACAAAACCCAAATCCAAAATTCAAAAAAATTAGAATAACGAGGGTGCACCTTGAAGAAGATGCGGGGAGGCTTCTCCATCCCGAAGGAGTTGACTATAGTTTTGTTGACTTTAACCGTGCGGGCGTTCCTTTGATGGAACTGGTGACCGAGCCAGAGATGCGTTCCGGAAAAGAGGCGCGAAAATTTGCCGAGGAATTGCAGCTTATTCTTCGGTACGTCGGCGCATCCGATGCGAACATGGAAAAGGGAGAGATGCGGGTGGAGGCGAACATTTCGCTCCGCCCCGCAGGTGAAGAAAAATTTGGCACGAAAGTCGAGGTAAAAAATCTAAACTCCTTCCGTACGGTTGAGACAGCGATCCGCTATGAGATAGAACGCCAGAGTGAAGTTTTGGATTCCGGTGGGAAAGTGGTGCAGGAGACGCGGGGTTGGGATGAGGCGAAGAGACAGACATTTTCACAACGGAGCAAAGAAGAGGCGCATGATTACCGGTATTTCCCAGAACCCGATTTGCCCCCAATTCGAATTGGAGGTATATCGGGTTCTGGCCCCGAGCAGAATCAAGGGGCAGAGACAATTATTGATTTAGACAAGATAAAACTCGAAATCCCAGAATTACCCGAAGAGCGGAGGAAACGGTTCAAAAACGAGTACGGCCTCAAAGATGAGGATATTGAAATTTTTGTGGTTGATAAGAAACTCGGAGAGTATTTTGAGGCAGTGGTAAGCGAATTTGGTGTGTGGCTTGACGCCCTTCGACAGGCTCAGGGTAAACCCGTTCGGCACGTTCAGGGTGAAGAAGAAGACGCGAAGAAACTCGCTAAGCTGAGCGCGAATTATATTATTTCTGATCTCAAAAATCTGATGGTTGGCGCGAGTGCTGCGGTACCTGATCTTTTGATTACTCCTGAAAATCTTGCAGAGCTAATTACCATGATTCATACGGGTAAGATTTCTTCACGCGTTGCAAAGGACGTTCTTAAAGAAATGTTTGCAACCGGCGAAGACCCTTCGCAAATCGTGGAAGAAAAAGGGCTCGCGCAAGTGAGCGACGAATTGGCGCTTGAGGCAATCGTGGATCAAGTCATAAAAAATAATCCCCACGCAGTTGAGGATTACAAGAAAGGGAAAGAAGCGTCAATCCAGTTTCTCGTGGGCCAGATTATGAAAGAAACGAAAGGAGCCGCAAACCCGGAAATGGTAAGAGCGCTTCTATTGACAAAACTTATATAATGTGCTATCATGCTACTATAAGTAAGAAAGGAGGTGACCGTCGTGCAGATAACGAAAATCAGAATCAGGAAGACCGAGCTGTGTACTGGCTGCGGGAACAATATCTCGCCGGGTGCCTATGTGGAACTGGTAAATGGGAAGTGTTTCTACCATAGCGACATTGGCGCTCGGTGTCTGACACCAGCCGAGAAGGCAGATCTTCTCAAACGAGAGGCGTTTAATTAAGAAACAGAGGCCGGGTTGCGAGGACACCCGGCCTTTTATTGTTGGAATAGTGTGTAGAGGTTCTGGAGAAGCATGGCAACGGTCATGGGGCCGACGCCGCCGGGGACTGGAGTGATATAGGATGCTTTTTTCGATACCGTTTCAAAATCGACATCTCCTGCGATTTTTCCACCAATTTCAGCCCGGCCTCGCTCTCGCTCGTCGAGGCGGGCAAGGCCCGCATCAATAACGACAACTCCATCCCGTACCATATCGCCGGTAATTAACCCCGGTTTTCCCACGCCCGACACCACAATATCGGCCTTTTTTGTGAATTCCGAAATGTCAGGAGTGAATTCGTTGAGCACACTTACGGTAGCACCCGCATTGACCATGTAAGTAGCGAGCGGTTTTCCCACAAGCGTTCCCGCGCCGACAATCACTACGTGTCTTCCTTTTATTTCTATATTGTATTCTTCAAGGATCCGCA
>CAYJUQ010000007.1:9832-22922 GCA_964373425.1 uncultured Candidatus Saccharibacteria bacterium | reverse complement strand
CCCCGCTGGGGGCCAGATGCGAGGCGATCTGCGTAGCAGATCGCCCCATCTCAGGACGACCGCGTCTTTTCAGAGTCCTTATCCTTCTATCTTAAAATCCCTCGTACTCCCGCATCACCAATTGCGACTCAATCTGCTTCATGGTCTCAAGTACCACCGAAACCACGATAAGGACTGCCGTCCCTCCAATGGTAAGCGTCTGGATGTTCGTAAGACTGCTAATCACAATTGGCAACACCGCGATGGAACCAAGGAAGAGCGCGCCTACAAGCGTCGTACGGGTGATAATACGCGAGAGGAGACGTGCCGTCTCTGTGCCGGGACGGATGCCGGGGATAAACCCCCCCTGTTTTTGGAGATTTTCAGAAATTGCCTTCGGCTCAAAGGTCACTGCGGTATAAAAATAAGTGAAGAGAAACACAAGTATAAAGTAGCTTGACCCATACACCCAGAGGTTATTTTGAAACGTATTACTGAAATTAAGCGCAAAAGCAGAAATTCGTTCATTCCCAAACGCACCCAAGATGTTCGCAACCATGGTGGGAAAAAGAAGAATGGAGAGCGCAAATATGATGGGGATAACTCCCGCTTGATTCACGCGAAGCGGGAGATGCGTTGCAACCCCTCCATAGAGTCGGTATCCGCGCACCCGTTTTGCATAGGTTACCGGGATGTTCCTTTGCCCTTCATTAACAATCACCACCCCTGCGATTACCACAAGACCAATCGCCATAAAAAGGAGATATTTTGGAATGTCGTTGGGAGTATAGCTCACAAACGTCTGGGCGAGTGTAGAAGGGATGTCTGCCACAATGCCTGAGAAAATAATGAGCGAGACGCCGTTCCCTATCCCTTTCTCGGTAATAAGCTCCCCTATCCACATGAGAAAAACGGTGCCCGCAGTTACCACCATGACGTTAGTAAAGAATTCGAGTCGCGTGAGCGTTTCGATCACATTCTGACGTTCAAGGAGCGTTAAAAATCCATATGCTTGGATCACGGCGAGTGGTACGGTAATCATCCGGGAATACTGATTAAACTTTCGTTTCCCCTCTTCTCCTGCCTCGTGATACATCTCTTTTAACTGGGGGAAGATCATGGTGAGAAGCTGCATGATGATCGTCGCGGTAATATAGGGTGCCACCCCAAGCATGACGATCGAGATATTGGAAAGCCCACCACCAGAAAAGATGTTGAGGAGTCCGAAAAACTGGTTTTGCTGGAAAAAGTCTTCAAGTCGCGCCCTATCAACTCCCGGGATGGGGATTGCAGCGGCGAGCCGAAATAAAGCGAGCATAAAGAGCACAAACACAATTTTCCGGCGGAGCTCTTTTATTTTAAAAAGGAGAATGATTTTTGCAAGCATGGATTTATGAATGTGTCACCTTCCCTCCCGCTTTTTCGATCTTTTCTTTCGCAGCTACCGAAAAAAGGCATTCACGGAGTGTAAAACACTTCGTGAGGCTTCCAGAGGAGAGCACTTTCACTGTGGGGACCCTTCCTTTGACCTTCCGAACGATCCGTTTTTCTACAAGGAATTTGGGGGTGATAACATCCCCGCTATTAAAACGGTGTTCGAGCGTACCCACATTGACGACTGCAGGAAAAGTTTTTCGGTGCTCAAATCGCACACCGCGTAACTTCGGGATTTTCTTAATGAGATCGCGGAGCGCGGGACGAATCTTTGCCCCCGCTCGGGAACGCTGTCCTTTCATGCCTCTCCCAGAGTATATGCCACGCTTTCCGCCTCGCCCGCGACGTCGTTTTCGTTTTCGATCCTCTAGTTGTGTAAATTCGTGAAGCTGCATAGATGCACACCCGGCCCCAAAGACGTAAAAACATTACTCATGCATTTCTTCACTCTTTGGCGCACGTACTTTTTCTTGACGCAATGCACGAAGTGCTTTTATAGTGGCACGGGAATTGTTTACTTTATTTGTTGTTCGTGAAAGAATCTTCGCGCTCACTCTTTCTATTCCGGCAAGTGTCACGATAACTCGAACAGGCCCCCCCGCAAGAATTCCTCGTCCCTTGACTGCGGGCTTTAGGAATACATGTGCTGAAGCGTATTTTGCTTCTACCGCGTGCGGTATGGTGCCGTTGGAGAGCGGTACGATCATAAGATTTTTTTTTGCGTCGCGCACCGCTTTCTCGATGGCAATGCTTACATCCGGTCCTTTCGCAAGACCAAACCCCACACTTCCCTTTCTATTCCCGATAATAACAGCTGCACGGAAACTGAAGCGTCTGCCTCCGGCAACCACACGCGCGACACGTCGTATCTCAAGTAGTTTTTGTTCAAATTCTTCAGCCAAGATTGTAGTGTGTATTACGTTATTTTATGATCACAAAAATGATCTCGATACACATCGCTATTGCTAAAATTTAAGTCCTGCGGCACGTGCCCCGTCGGCGAATGCCTTTACCCTCCCGTGGTAACGATACCATCCTCGATCGAATACTACCGCTTCAATTTTTTGCTCGAGCGCTCGCTTTGCGAGCAAAGCACCGGTTTGGTATGCGCCAACAAGTCGTGGACTTCGAAGGTTTGAATCTTTTGCTCCCATCCGTTTTGTCCCTTTCGGTTTCACCTCCTTTTCATATGCCGAAACGATTGTCCGCGAATGCGCATCATCTATGAGTTGCCCGTACATGAAACGATTTGAACGAAATACAGAAAGACGAGGCTGCGCGGAGGTCCCGCCTATGCGTGCACGTACCCGCCGGGCTCTGCGGGCCCTCTGTGCCTCAAAGTACTTTTTTTTCTTGTTCTGCTTCATGATAAGAAATGTGGGTACATGCTACTTTGCAGCAACTGCCGCTCTCTTTCCCGCCTTTCGTCGGATAATCTCTCCTTGATAGCGAATCCCCTTTCCCTTATACGGTTCAACTGGCTTTACGCGTCGAATGGTCGCTGCAATCTCGCCTACTACTTCCTTATTAATACCGGCAACGGTAATGAGGTTCTTTTCTACTGAAAAATGGATTCCGGGGGGAGCGGCAATTTTTACCGGATGGGAAAAGCCAACGGTGAGCACAAGGGTACCGTCACCTTCAACGACGGCACGGTAACCCACCCCCTCGAGTTCAAGCTTTTTTTCAAATCCTTGTGTTACTCCCGCAACCATATTCGCAAGCAGCGCCCGACTTAATCCCCAAAGAGCTTTCAGTTGTTTCGGCCCGCCGTGAGGAGATATGCTGACAGAAACTCCCGGGGTAATGACAAAATCAAGACCCGACGGGAAGACCCGCGAAAGTTCTCCCTTGAGCCCCTTCACGCTAACACGCGAGCCATCCGTTGTCACTTCAACACCTGTGGGCAGTTGAATTGGTTTTTTTCCTATACGAGACATGATTATTTTCCAACGAAGAGGAAAGCCACTTCGCTGATTGATACAAACAAAATTCACCACACTTCGCATATCACCTCGCCGCCTACGTTTAACTTCTTCGCATCTCGCTCGGTAAGGATACCACGCGATGTAGAAAGTATAAGCATACCGAATTTCTTCCCCACTTTTTGCGACGCGCGCCCCTTCGTATAGATTCGCTGAGAAGGACGGCTAATCCGCTTCACTCCGGAAATTGCAGGAACATCATCATGATAGGTTAACTGCACTTCAATCATCTTGCGAGGCCCTCTCCCTTTTTCTCTAAAATCGGCGAGGTAACCTGCTTCTTTTAAGATACGTGTAATTTCTGATTTCACACGCGAAAAAGGAAAAGATACGGTTTCCTTTCGAACCATTTGAGCATTTTTAATACGTATGAGCATGTCAGCAATAGGATCCATGGTGGGTTACCAACTCGCTTTTTTAACTCCGGGGATCTCTCCCCGATTTGCCATTTCCCTGAAACAGATACGACACAAACCAAAATTTCTCATATATGCCCGTTTTCGTCCGCAACGAAAACACCGCCGGATGATGCGTGTTCGAAATTTTGGTTTCTTCTTCGCCTTCGCGATGAGTGATTTCTTAGGCATGAATCTCGAAGGGTTATGAATCGGATGTGAAAGGGAAACCGAGAAATCGAAAAAGTGCGAGTGCCTCATCCCGTGTGCTCGCGGTGGTGCTTACGGTAACCTCTAAACCGAAAATTTCAGTAATCTCGTCTCTTGAAATTTCCGGAAACACAATCTGTTCTTTGATGCCGATCGTGAGATTCCCGCTCGGATCTACCGCACGTGATTCAACCCCGCGAAAATCTCGAACCCGAGGAAGCGTAATAACGATAAAACGTGTAAGAAAATCAAACATTCGCTTCCCGCGGAGCGTTACTTTATGCCCCACCACCATACCCTCTCGTATTTTAAAACTCGCAATTGCGTGCCGTGCCTTTGTGGGAATTGGCTTTTGTCCGGTAATCAATGTGAGGTCGCGTACGATATGTTCACGCGCGCTCTCATTTGAGAGATACTTTCCGATACCGGTGTTCACCACCACCTTTTCTATCCGAGGAACCGCAAACTTATTCGTGTACCCAAACATTTCCTCCATTTTAGGGACCACTTCTTTTTCGTATTTTTCTCGAAGATCCATGCCAATTTTCTCCCCACACCTTTTATGGACCGCTGTACGTACTGCATACTTTGACGCTTTGCGTCAGTCCATAAAAGCTGCGGAGTTAGACAAAACCTCTAAAACTCTCCCTTGCACACTTTACACCGTCTCACTTTCTTCTCGTTGTAGACTACATATCCCACACGGGTTGGTTTCGAACATTTTGGACAAACAAGCTTCACATTCGCAACACGAAGAGGAGCAGGGAGGACAACTAATTCCCCTTTCTTCCCCTGACGGCGTGGCCGCTGATGCTTCTTCATAAGATTGAGGCCCTCAATCATTATGCGCTCTTTCTCGGGGAAAACGTCAAGCACCTTACCGGTCTTCCCCCGATCTTTCCCGGAAATTATGAGAACTGTGTCGCCAGTTTTAACCTTCATTGCACTATACTACCTCGGGAGCGAGCGAGATAATTTTTACAAAACCACGCTCCTTTAACTCCCGCGGCACTGGACCAAAAATTCTTCCGCCTTTGGGTTCAACACCATCGACAATAACCGCTGCGTTATCATCGAAACGAATATAGGTGCCGTCCGCCCTCCGAAATGCCGCTCGCTGCCGCACGATAACCGCACGAACCACATCTTTTTTCTTCACGGTTTTGCGCGGTTCTGCCACTTTTACCGATGCAACGATAATATCCCCAATTCTTCCATAACGGTGCCTGGTGCCACCGAGAATCTTGATACACTGAATAAGCCTTGCTCCGCTATTATCTGCTACTTGTAGCATGCTACGTGCTTGAATCATACGCTATGTTTCTGATACGTCCGATGCACGAGACTCTTCGGGAGTAGAGGCTTCGCTTGACGTTTCAGTAATTACTTTTACTACGCGCCACCGCTTGTCACGCGATAGCGGACGTATTTCTTCTATAAGTACCTCCGTCCCAACCTTTAAATCGCGCTCACCTTCGTGATGAGCTTTATATCGTTTCGTCACGCGGTAGCGCTTCTCGTACTTTGGATGTTTTTTGAAATGCGTGATGACGACCACCACGGTTTTTTGCATCTTGGCCGAAACAACCGTACCGTGCATTGTCCGTTTCCTTAAAGACGGGGATGATTGAGAGGGAGGTTGAACGTCCATGTAATGTTGCGTTTAAGTAATGTTGCGGCTCAAAAAAATAATTAATGCTGAGGTGTTCCTTTCTCGAATCGCTCACTTTGAATAGTGAGGATACGCGCGATATCTCGCTTGATAAGGCGCCGTTTTGCTCGCTGTTTTTGATCTCCGCTATGTTTAAATTCAAGCTCAAAGAATGCTCTCTCTTTCTCGACGAGGAGTTTATTAAGCTCCTCCGCTCCTATATTGGTTAATTCTTTCGTTTTCATACATCGGGCGGCAGGGAATCACTCATCCCTCACTTCGCTTTACAAATTTTGTTGCGACTGAGAGTTTATCGCTCCCTCGCCGCATTGCTTCTCGTGCCACTTCTTCGCTCACCCCGTCCATTTCGAAAATGATCCGTCCTGGCTTTACGGGGAAGACATAGTGATCGACACTCCCCTTCCCGCCTCCCATGGGTACCTCCACGCCTTTCCTAGTTACCGGTTTATCGGGGAAAATACGAATCCATACCTTCCCCCCTCTCTTAAGGAAGCGGGTCATGGCGCGCCTCGCGGCTTCAATTTCCCGTGCGTTCATCCATTTGGTACCAATCGATTTCAAACCGAAACTCCCAAAGGCAAGTTCCGCACCTCGATAGTCAATACCTCTCGATCGTCCTTTATGCCATTTACGATGTTTTACCTTACGAGGGGTAAGCATATAAGTAAAGTTATGTGTGACGCATCTCCTTTGCTTCAGTATCTTCAAACACTTCGCCTTTATAGACCCATACTTTAATGCCAATAATGCCGTATGTTGTTTTTGCGGTCACATAGGCGTAATCGATCGCGGCACGAAGACTCTGAAGAGGGAGGGAACCGGATGAGAGATGTTGCCGACGGGCCATCTCGGAACCATCAAGTCTTCCGGCAATGCTTATCTTCACTCCCTTGACGTCTTTGGACGCCCTCACTCGCTCAATTGTTTTTTTAAGGACTCGACGGAATGGAAGACGTTTCTCAATCTGTTCAGCGATATTTAATGCCACAAGTTGAGCACGGGTCTCTGGTTTTTTCACTTCTTGCACCTCGAGCCGCATGATGGGTAGCGCACCAAATTGTTTCTTGAGTATCTTCTCAAGACCATTCTTTAACTCTAGAATACCCGTGCCACCCCGCCCGATAAGAAGTCCGGGACGCGAAGTGTGAATAATGACAGTAACGCTGTTACCCGAACGTTCAATGTGTATCCCTTCAAGTGATACCCTATCAATTTTTGCGGTGAGGTGATTTCGAATCGCAAAATCCTGCTCGAGATATTGACGAATATTCCGTTTTTTGAACCAGTGAGATTGCCAGTCGGCAACAATCCCTAGACGTACCCCGTGTGGATGAGCTTTATGAGTCATAGTGATGTGAAATGATACATTAAATAGATTTTCTCCTAAAAATTCGCTTCACAAACCCGGGTGATTGTTTCGGTAGTTTTTTCGTTTTCAATTCTCTCAGTGTAGGGATGGTGGTTCGTTTCTCTCCGCCCCGTACTTCTTCCCCGCCTGTCCCATCACTCTTTCGTACTTCCACGGATACCTCTTTTGGTATCTCTTTTTTGAGTTTACGAGGCTTCACACCAACCCGTTCCTCAAGTACGAGATATACATGAGAAGTACGTTTCCGAATGGGTGCCGCCACGCCTCGTGCACGCGCACGAAAACGTTTAAACGTTGGCCCGGCTCCCACGGTAATTGATGCGATGTAGAGCCCTTCTTTGGATCTATTGAAATTATGTGTGGCATTGGCAACTGCCGATCGAAGAAGTTTTAAAAGGCTTGATGCGGCACGGTTTCCCAAAAATTCGAGGTTTGTTTCAGCGACTTCCACATCCATACCTTTCACTAAATTTGCAACAAGTCTCACCTTTCGGGGAGCAATACGGAGATAATTCAGTTGTGCAGTGATTTTCATAGAGAGGTGTGGGGGATACTATTTTTTCGCAGGTTCCTTGACTTCTTCTGTGGTGGTCTTCTCTTTCATCTTGGCGACCTGTTCCTGTTCACGCTGCATGCGCCCTCCGTGTCGTATAAATTTCCGGGTTGGCGCGAACTCGCCAAGCCTGTGCCCCACCATCTCTTCGCTAATATATACAGATAGGTGATCACGGCCATTGTGCACACCAAAAGTAAACCCAACCATCTCCGGACTTATCATCGAAGCCCGCGCCCAAGTTTTAATAACCGTTTTGTTCCCCGGCTTAAGATTTACGATCTTTTTCAGAAGTCGTTCATCAACATATGGACCTTTTTTGAGTGATCGAGCCAACGTATGGGCTTTTAGTGATTAGTTTTTAGTAGATGTAACCCATCACTAAAAACTATAAACTAAAAACTATAAAATTTTTCATGTTTTTTTCTTCCGCCGCTCCACAATGAACCGATTGGAATATTTTCTCTTTTTGCGGGTCTTCACTCCAAGAGCGTGCTTGCCCCATGGAGTCTTCGGATACTTAAGACCGATCGGTGCCTTCCCCTCACCACCTCCATGCGGATGATCAACGGGATTCATTGCAGAGCCGCGTACCGTGGGACGTCTCCCCATGTGTCGCGCTCTTCCTGCCTTGCCGATCGTGACTGCGGCGTTCTCAAAATTCGAAAGCTGTCCGATACTCGCGAACGCCCCTTCGGGGAACTTCCTGATCTCAGTGGAGGGGAGCTCCACATGTACAAACCCCGCATCTTTACTGAGTACGCGTGCAAACGTCCCCGCGGCTTTCACAATCTTCCCGCCCCCACCGGGGATAAACTCGATATTATGGATAAATACCCCTACAGGAATGTGAGCAAGCCGCATCCGATTCCCCGGAGTAGGGTCGGTTTTCTCGCTCGTCACCACGATATCACCAACCTTAATGCCGTAAGGCGCAAGAAGGTAGCGCTTCTCGCCGTCCTTATAGTGAATGAGCATAATGAATGCGGTTCGAAATGGATCGTACTCACAAGAGACGACGTTTCCCTGAATATTGAATTTGTCCTGTTTGAAATCTACGAATCGATACTTTCTTTTTGCTCCGCCGCCACGATGTCTCGTGGTGATACGCCCAAACATTGCGCTCCTCCCTTTCCTTTGATGAATACCTCTCATGAGTGATTTCTCTGGTGTCGCATTGGTAAGAAGCTTCCGGTATTCAACCGCTGTCATATGACGTCGTGATGGAGTTGTTGCCTTATAGAGCTTCATAAAAATTGGTCACGGAATTAGTGCGGAGAAACATCTATTTTCTCGCCGACTCCAAGAGTCACTATGGCCTTTTTGTAGCCCGAGGTAAAACCGGTGCGCCTCCGCCACATTTTCCTCTTTCGTGGTATAGAAACAATCCGCACCTTTTCTACTGTTACGCCGTACAGCGCCTCTACCGCCTCTTTAACCAGTGTCTTCCCCGCGCGTTCGAGCACGCGAAACGTATACTGTGACGCGTTCCCGCTAAGTACTGTCGCCTTCTCGCTCACGTGTGGCTTAATAAGTATCTGGAAAAGTTCTCTTCTCTCGAGAGACTTGGTGGCGCGTGTGCGCTTTTTTGTCCCTTGAGAAACCGTAGGAGAGGAAGATGGCGATGATGATGGCTTCGTCTCGCCCGGTGTTTGGCGCAATACCCCTCCCACACTTCTTGAGGGACGCGTGTGCTTCTCGATCCTCTCTTTTCGAGGAAGAACCTGTTTTTTAAATCGATCAAGTAATGCCATGATACACACCCCGTTATACGTTTTCTCCCCCCTCGCGATCTTGAGAAATATCATGCGACCGCGCATATACCCGTTCAATAACCTTCACGCTCGCCTTTGGTATAAGAAGGTATTTATGGGAAAGGAGATCAACGACGTTCAGTGAATCTGCACGAAGCGTATCTGCATAGGGAAGGTTCTTTGCGGCACGGACAATAACTTCGTCACGCTCGGGAAGCACTACCAATGTTTTGGTGAAGGAGGATGGGAGTCTCGTCTTTTGAGTTTTTGGCGCTTTTTTATTTTTTGACGTGGGGGGAGATACGACTTCCTCTTTGGTGACGGTCTCCTTCTGTGCTTTTTTGAGACGTGACGCAAATGCGGAAAATACTTCTGCCATTCGTTTTGTTTTTGGTTCCTGCAGTGTTAACTCGTCAAGAAGGATAATCTCATCGTCTTTTGCTTTTCGAGAAAGCACCATGAAAAGCGCTTTTCGCTTCATCTTCTTATTTATTTTCTTCGCATAGTTCTTTTCGGTAGTGGGGCCAAATGTGGTTCCTCCCCCGATCCAGAGCGGTGATCTCCTCGATCCGTGCCGTGCCCTCCCGGTTCCTTTCTGCCGCCATGGTTTTCTCCCTCCACCCCGCACTTCAGCTCTCGTTTTGGTCTTGGCATGAATCAGGCGGCTGGTGGCGAGCTGTGACAGTACTGCCTGATGGACAACGTCTTGATTTAAGGGAACTTCAAAAATCTCTTTGGGAAGCAGTGCGCTCCCCACCTTCTCTCCTTTTTGATTGTAGACATCAACTTTCATGATACGCCTATGCACTCGGTCTTCTTAAACGTATATCTGGTCCGTTCGAGGATTTTTATTTTTTAAAATTCTATCACTAAGTACCGTGTGTTCTATTCTCCTCGGATTTCCACCAACGTCCCTCTATTCCCGGGCACTGCACCATTTAGCGCAAGTAAATTATTCTCAGGGTCCACCTTTACTACCTTCACATGTCTCACTGTCACATGCCCTCCGCCCATGCGTCCTGCCATCCGCATTCCTTTGATGACTCGCGCGGGAACGGTAGCGCCAATGGAGCCGGGTTGACGGTGTGCGTGTTTTGTCCCGTGTGTTCGAGACGCCCCACTAAATCCATGACGCTTTACCACCCCCTGAAATCCTTTTCCTTTTGCAATACCCCCCACCTTCACCCTATCTCCTTCCTGAAATACGCTCACGGTAATCGTATCGCCCACACTCGGACCTGCGTTGTCTCGTGTAACGACACGGAACTCTCGTACCCAGCGAAAATTCCCCTTATCCTTGAAGTGCCCCTGAAGCGGCCTGGTGTTATGTTTCTTCATGCCAAATCCGACCTGCACCGCCTCGTATCCGTCCGTGTCGCTTTTCTTTACTTGTGTCACCACACACGGCCCTGCCTCAATAACGGTGACAGGCACTACCTCTCCGGCATTACCAAAGACCTGTGACATACCGATTTTTTTTCCGAGAATATACTTCATAGAGGTAGTGCATCGAAAAAACCGGACAAAGCCGGTTCCCCGAAATTGGCTTGTGTCTTCTAAAATGACGATATTAAATGAGGAGTTGAAAGAGTCTCATCGTTAAAAAAACAAAAGGAGGATTTTGCAGATTGATATTGATTACATCTTCACCTCAATATCTACTCCCGCGGGTAAGTTGAGGTTGGTAAGGGAATCTATGGTTTTCTGGGTTGGGTTGATAATGTCGATGAGACGCTTGTGGATTCGCATCTCAAACTGCTCACGTGCGTCTTTGTGCACAAAACTTGAACGATTCACCGTATAGCGATGAAACTCCGTGGGAAGCGGGACAGGCCCCCGTACCTCAGCACCATTTCTCAGGGCAGTCTCTATAATCTGCTGTGCGCTGTTATCAATAATCTTACTATCGTATGCTTTAAGCTTAATACGAATGCGGGAATCGCTCGTATCTTTTTCACTATGAGATTTACTCGCCGACATGAAATAAAAAGTTCAGAAATCTTAACACGGAGTTCTCGAAAAAAAAGAGAGAGATAGATGCGCTAGATAATACTATTTAATGATCTTTGTCACCACACCCGCTCCCACCGTGTGCCCTCCTTCTCGAATTGCAAATCGCTGCTGTTCCTCAAGCGCAATCGGCTGAATGAGTGTCACCTTCAACGAAACGGTATCACCCGGCATCACCATCTCCACCCCCTCGAAGAGGACCACGTCACCAGTAACGTCGGTGGTCCTAATGTAGAACTGTGGCTTGTACCCGGTAAAGAAGGGGGTGTGTCTCCCGCCTTCTTCCTTGGTGAGAATATACACCTCGCCTTCAAACTCGGTATGGGGGGTAACCGTTCCGGGGAATCCAAGTACTTGGCCGCGTTGTACATCTTCTTTTTTAAACCCGCGAAGGAGTATCCCGGCATTATCCCCGGCTCGTCCTTCATCAAGTGTCTTATTAAACATTTCGATTCCAGTTACTGTCGTTTTCTTTGTGTCGATAAGCCCTACAAGCTCAAGTTCATCATTGGAGTGCACTATACCTCGTTCAATTCGCCCCGTTGCAACGGTTCCGCGTCCCTCGATACTAAAGACATCCTCAACCGCCATAAGGAAGGGTTTATCCACATCACGAACGGGTTCTGTGATATACTCATCGAGCGCCTTGGTGAGCTCGAGAATCGCTTTCGCCGCCTCGTCCGCCACCGAAGTGGCATTAAGGGCCTTAAGCGCCGAGCCGCGAATAATGGGTGTTGTTTCTCCGTTAAATTGATACTTGGTGAGAAGTTCACGTACCTCGGTTTCAACAAGGTCGAGTAACTCAGGATCGTCCACGAGATCAACCTTGTTCAAAAACACGACTATCGAGGGAACGCCTACCTGACGTGCAAGGAGTATGTGCTCACGCGTTTGCGGCATGGGGCCGTCTGGAGCGGATACGACAAGAATGGCTCCGTCCATCTGCGCCGCACCGGTAATCATGTTCTTGATATAGTCCGCGTGCCCGGGACAGTCGATATGTGCGTAGTGCCGTTTTTCGGTCTCGTATTCTACGTGGCAGGTCGCGATCGTAATCCCGCGTGCGCGCTCCTCGGGGGCTGAATCGATCTGATCCACTGTCTTTTGTGAAGCGGTAAAACCGGCAAGGGAAAGTACCTTAAGGATCGCTGCGGTGAGCGTAGTTTTACCATGATCGACATGCCCAATAGTACCGACGTTTACATGGGGCTTCGTTCGTTCAAATTTTCCCGCCATATCACGATGCGAATATACGAATTCATGCGAATGATACTCATATTAAATAATATCATTCGTATAATTCGTATTCATTAGTATATTAGTATCGATTGGAGCGACAAAATATATAGTATAGTCCTCAAAAATCTTCGTCAAGCCCCCACACGGACATACCTAAAACGGCAGGTCTTCAAGATTGATCTCGCGCGACTCCTCGACGATTCGAGACGCAGGGCGAGGGAGGGTGTCGCCCTCAAACAAAACATGGGAAGATGCTCTTTTTGTATCGTTTTCGAGGGTAAAATTATTTTTTGATATTCGAGTGTGGCTGCGGAGACGCCTATACTCATCCATCGGCAAGACAACATGCGTGGGACGCCCCCCCTGGATAATCACATACCGCCCCCACTCTTCTTCCTCAATGAATTCTTTAATATGACTAAAATCCATAGTATGTAACGTTGTTACTTCTTCCTTCCCTGGATAATTTCTTCAGCAATGTTCTTGGGCA
>CAYJUQ010000007.1:5183-9732 GCA_964373425.1 uncultured Candidatus Saccharibacteria bacterium | reverse complement strand
ACCGCCTCGTAGTGATCAAATTCCATGGTGTAGGAAGCTCTTCCTTCGGTCATGGAACGAAGCTCGGTTGCATATCCAAACATCTGGGCGAGCGGAACCTTTGCGTCAATAACCTTCACATTCACGCGCTCACCCATATTTTCTATTTTTGCGCGGCGTGAATTGAGATCGCCCGTCACATCACCGAGAAACTTCTCTGGAGTTACCACCTCCACTTTCATAATAGGTTCAAGAAGCACCGGCCCCGCACGCCTCATCCCTTCCTGAAAGGCGATAGATGATGCTATCTTGAATGCTGCTTCCGAGGAGTCTACATCGTGGAATGAACCATCATAGAGCGTTACCTCAACGTCAACCACAGGATACCCCGCGAGTATACCTTTGTCTATGGCCTCACGCACCCCCTTCTCGCACGCGGGGATAAACTCTTCAGGGATAACCCCTCCCTTGATGGCCTTCACAAATTCAAACCCCTCGCCCCGCTCCCTCGCTTTTACGGCAAGCCAGACGTGTCCGTACTGCCCCCTTCCACCGGTCTGCCGGATGTATTTCCCTTCTGCTTCTGCCTCACCCGTGATTGTCTCTTTATAGGCGACTTGTGGTGTACCCACGTTTGCTTCTACGCTAAACTCCCGCTTCATACGATCTATGATCACTTCGAGCTGTACCTCTCCCATCCCGGAAATAATGAGATCTCCGGTTTCAAAATCAGTATTCATGCGAAACGTGGGGTCTTCGGCAGCAAGCTTCTTCAAGGCAATACCCATATGTTCTTGATCGGCTTTGGTCTTCGGTTCGATACGCACTGATATCACAGGCTCCGGGAAGATGATTTTCTCAAGGATTATTGGTCGAGCGTCGTCCGAGAGCGTATCGCCGGTCGTTGTCTCTTTAAGCCCAACGGTTGCGGCGATATCACCCGTATAAACAATCTCCACTTCTTCGCGTTCGTTCGCATGCATCCGAAGAATTCTCCCAATGCGCTCCTTTTTGCCGTTCGTTGCGTTGAGGACATACGACCCTCGAGTGAGGGTTCCCGAATACACACGAAAATAAGTAAGCTGTCCCACATACGGATCACTGGCCACTTTAAAGGCAAGGGCAGAGAAGGGCGCATCGTCTTTCGGCTCCCGTATTTCCTCTTCGTGTGTCTTCGAATTGGTTCCTTTCACAGGAGGGATATCGAGAGGGCTCGGAAGGTAGAAGAGAATTGCATCGAGAAGCGGCTGAACTGCCTTGTTGCGGAGCGCCGAACCGCAAAGTATCGGAATAAGACGTCCTCCAATCGTTGCGGCACGGAGGGTTTCGCGAAGTTCTGCGGCGGTAGGATCCTTCCCCTCTTCAAGATAGCGCGCCATAAGCGCATCGTTCTCCCCCACCACTTTTTCAATGAGGTGTTTTCGATGTGCGCGCATACGTTCTCGTTCGCTCTCGGGTACATCGTGGAAAAGCACCTGTTCTCCCTGATCTCCCTCAAAAGTGAGAAACTTCTCTTCTATAAGATCGATGACGCCTTGAAAATTTGCCTCCTCACCCACCGGGATCTGGATGGAAACCGCATTGGAAGTAAGACGCTCTTCAATCGATCGAATACTCCGCTCGAAACTCGCACCCATGCGATCGAGTTTGTTAATAAAACAGATGCGCGGAACGTGATACTTATCTGCCTGATGCCACACGGTCTCTGATTGCGGTTCAACCCCCGCAACACCATCAAACACCACAACCCCGCCATCGAGGACGCGTAAACTTCGCTCTACCTCCGCGGTAAAATCGATGTGTCCGGGCGTATCAATAATGTTGATGCGATATTCATGTATTTTTTCGTGCGGCAGACCCAATGGGGTCCAAAAACATGTGATTGCCGCAGCAGTAATCGTAATGCCCCGTTCTCGCTCCTGCACCATCCAATCCATGACGGTTGTCCCCTCGTGCACTTCGCCAATCTTATAAGAAATTCCTGTGTAAAATAAAATGCGCTCGGTGACCGTGGTCTTGCCGGCATCAATATGTGCAATGATACCTATATCTCTTGTCTTCTCAATGGGATATGTTCGTGGCATATACAACACAAATCCTTACCACGCAAAACGAGCAAATGCTTTATTCGCCTCCGCCATACGGTGTGTATTCTCCTTCCTCTGTACTGCTTTCCCCTGATTTTGTGATGCATCAATAAGTTCAAGTGCAAGGCGCTGATGCATGGGCACGCCCTTCCGGGCGTGGGCTCCTTCAAGCAGCCATCGAAAAGAAAGGCTCAATTTCCGATCTCCCCTCACCTCGATAGGCACCTGATAGGTGGCGCCCCCGATTCGGCGTGGACGAACCTCAAGATACGGCGAGGTGTTTACAAGCGCCGCCTCAAACACTTCCATGGGATCCTTCCCTGTTTTCTCTGATACAGATGTAAGTGCAGCATACACAATTTTTTCTGCAATGGATTTCTTCCCGTCTTTCATGACGTAATGAATGAGTTTCGTCACATTCATATTCGTGTACACCGTGTCGGGCTCAATTTTCCGTTTTATCTTCTTTTTCGTACGCATATGTTTAGGGGGCGAACGGTTATGCGTCTTGCCGCTTCGCTCCGTACTTAGAACGCTGGCGCTTCCGGCCTTCTACACTGGCGGTATCAAGTATACCGCGAACGATGTGGTACCGAACTCCCGGTAAATCTTTGACACGTCCGCCGCGAACAACCACAATTGAGTGCTCTTGAAGATTGTGCCCCTCACCGGGAATGTATGCGGTCACTTCCATGCCGTTCGTAAGCCGCACACGTGCAACTTTCCGAAGCCCGGAGTTCGGTTTCCTCGGAGTTACCGTCGTAACTTTCACACAGACGCCTCGCTTGAAAGGCGATGGGTAATACTTCGGCCGATTCTTCTTGGTGTTAAACTCAAACTTAAGCGCCGGTGAAGTTGTCTTCTTTCGTGATTTCTTACGAGGACGTTTTATAAGTTGTGCAATGGTTGGCATAAAAGGAAAAGGAAATTAAAAAATGAATCCCTGCATAAATTATAATGTAGCAAAATAGTCTTCGCGGGTCAACCCCATTAGAAAATTGCTCCCACCCGCATTTACCTATTGAACGTAGGTAATACCGAGGTATACCACAACTTCGCTCTAATCGAAAGTTGTCCAATTTTCTAACGGGGTCAACTCCCACCGGTTACGCACCAACAATAAATGAAAAAAGGAGCGATGAAAGTTTGGGCAGGAAGAGCATCGCGATGAGAATTGCGATGGTAAGGCTTAAAAAGGGGTTGGTGGAAAGCGCCGTCTCGAAATTCCGCGGCAGGTAGGAAGCGAAAAATTTGGAGCCGTCAAGAGGTGGAATAGGAAGAAGATTAAAGAGTGCGAGGAATATATTAACGCTCACAATAAGGGGGAAGATAAATTGCATTGCGGCAATACCGGGTAGCGCCGCAACGATGTGTTCAAAACGAATGAGAAGCCCAAAAACGATTGCAAGGAAGAGGTTCGTTGCGGGGCCTGCAAGGCCAACAAGCGCGCTCCCCCACTTCTGACTCCTAAGATTGTAGGGGTTATACGGCACTGGCTTTGCCCAGCCAATAAAACCGCCGCTTAAAAAAAGAAGGAGGAGTGGGAGGATGACCGTACCCCACGGGTCAAGATGCGGGATCGGATTTAAGGTAAGCCTGCCCTCGTACTTCGCGGTAGGATCGCCCAACATGAACGCAGTCCATGCATGCATGTATTCATGAAACACAGCCGAAAAAACGATGATGAAGTAAAGCAGGAGGTTAAATTCGGCTTGGGAAATGTTCATGCGTGATAGGGTAGACGCGTCTTCTCTTGTGGACTCTCGGGGGCTCGCTACCCCAAACCTTGAAAAAAAATGAAAAATAGACTACAACAGTAGGGTAGATTAACTTGAAGAACTATGGCAAGATTGTGTTATCGTTGCGGTAAAACATCGGTACTTACCGTCACACGGAAATTATTGCGTGGCCATTATAACCCGACGGGGAAGAAAAGGAAATACCCAAATCTCCAATGGGTGCGTTTGGATTCTCGCGAACGTGTGCGGATGTGCACCAAATGCATCAAAACACTGCACAAGACGAATTAGGTTATGGGTTTTAGGTTCATTAAATAAACAACTGGGTCCCTAAAACCTAATTAACGTACGGGGTGATGACAGCCCGCGTCCGTGGGGGCGAAAAGTAAATGTCTTTACTTTTCGCGGAAATTAAGAAAAATGGTTTTCCGTGGGCAGTTTCGGGGTGTAGTATAGTGGCAGTACGCGACCATGGGGTGGTTGTAGTCTGGGTTCGATTCCCAGCACCCCGAAACTGACCGTGGTAATCCCCGGGTGGGAATAGTCTGAGTTCGATTCCCCGCACCAGTCAGCACGTTATCGAGAGACCGAGACCGGTCACAAATATGGAAAAGAGGCTCGATTCCAAAAACTTCGAAGGATGGCAAGAGACGCAAAGACGGTTAGAGGAGACGGTAGATCGAGCTCATGGGGAGCTCCGCCGTTTTGAACACCGATTGCCGCCGGTTCTCTATCATGTGACGA
>CAYJUQ010000007.1:0-5083 GCA_964373425.1 uncultured Candidatus Saccharibacteria bacterium | reverse complement strand
GGGAAGGCGAGAACGAGATATCATGCAGGAGATAGCACAAGATGAAGGGTAACCCCAGACCGAGACGGGTCAAATCATCCTCGGAAAATAGCCAAGAAAATCCCCCCAACAACCTTATTTTCAAAGCCTCTAGACCAAAGGCGTACTTGCATAAATTGTAAGCGGTGTGATATTATACAAGACATGAAACTCATCACCATTCCCAAACAAGTAGCGGCCAAAGACGATTTGATAGTAATTCCTCGTAGAGAATACGAGACCCTTTTGGCATTAAAGAAATTTACGGAGTTTAAACCCAGCGTTGCTCAAAAACGAGCTCTTGTTCGGGCAGAAAAGAATTTTGCGCGCGGGGACACATTATCTTACCATGACGTCGTCAAAAAACTGGGATTTGCGCGTTGATCCCAGCGTTTTCAAAACATTGAAGAGGATACCTCGGCGTGATGCCGGGGTTCTTCTTGAAGTAATCCGTCTTTTACCAGTAAGTCCTTTCTTCGGTGACATTCAGAAAATGAAAGGAGAAGAAAATGTGTGGCGGCGGCGCGTGGGGGCTTATCGTATCTTCTATAAACTCAAACCATTGAGAAGGATTATCCTTGTTTTTCATATAGAACGTAGAACTTCCAAAACTTATTAAGAGATCCGACCCTCCTTCGCATAAAGCTTCAGAGAGGAAAGACCGAGATAGGTTAGAACGTCCCCCAAGAAATTAGCCAAGAAAGTCTCTCAACCGTCCCACTCCCAGAGGTTCCAGACCGAGGATGTCAAATATAATATAATAAGCAACACCCCCGATCGCGATCGGGGGTGTGTTGTTGATCACTCCAGTCGTTCCTTTACCTTACGGATAATATCATTCATCTTCCAATCAGATTTCACAAGATACTCTGCTATACCATGCTTCATACACTCGGCGATTTTTTCGCTATCGCTGAGGTTACTAAGCACAATGACGCGCGCATCCTTCCCCCATTGATCCTCGCGGAGTTTCTCAAGCATCGTAACGCCGTTCATCTTGGGAAGGATAAGATCAAGTAGTATGAGATCGGGGTGCTCTTTCAGTGCAAGTGTAAACCCCTCCTCCCCATCGAGTGCCTGGAACGTAGAAAATCCCTCGCGTTCAAATTTATCCGTAAGGAGTGTCAAGAGCGACATTTCGTCCTCGACTATTAAAATTTTCTTCTGCACATCCATGGTAAATAGTTACTACTATTATTACACGCGCCCTGCCCCCCCTTCTTGCTACCCACACTCACCGTACCAGCATCTCGCCAATCTGTCTCTCAAGCTGATACTTCGCAAATCGCAGTTCGTCTTTTGTCTTCTCAAGGCGTTCAATAAGCTCTTTTTCCTTCGAAACATCTCGCAGGAGCGCAACAATGCCAATTGGTTCGTGGGTGGGGCTCAAAATGGAAGATGCGGAAATTTCAAGCGTCAACGCCTCCCCATTACGTTTCGCAAACACGCTCTCAATCTTCTCCAGTGATTTGCCATGGCTCAATGGAACAAGGACGTTTGTATAAAACGTACTCCATGCGCTCTCTCCCCGAAAAAGCTTCTTGATATGCGCACCCACAAGCTCGCGCTCCTTAAAGTCGAGGAGTTTACAGGATGCGGGGTTGGCAAGTTCAATGAACCCCTCAACATCAAGCACGAAGAGGGCTTCATGCATCGTATTTATAATCGGGGTGATCGCGGCCGCGGGAGAAAGGGAAAAAAGGCGAAATTTTAAAATGGCGTAGGCGATGAAGATATTGGTAATTGCGGTGCTTACAATTGCCGTACCCATCACACGCTTGCCAAGTATCGGAAGAAGAGCATCGGTGATGGTACCTGCAAAAATCGCAATCGAAATGCCTACAATAATAAGAAGGGTTTGCATGCGTTTATCGCTGTCTTTTGTATGCAGAAAAAGTTTCAAAAGGAGCCATAAACTTATAAGGAAATATATTTCGGTCCAGAAAATAAAAACGGGGAAAAGCGGCCCCGTTACCGCATTCCACCCCCACGATACCGGTTCGATAGTACGTGTGATAACGAGATCTGTATTCCATACCATAAAAAGCGAAAGAAGGCTCGGCCCGAAAATGAATATCTGGCCAAGATAACTATCAAGCAGTTCATCTCTCCCCACATAAAGCAGTACGAACGTAAAGAAGAGAGGCGCCATAAAAGTCCAGCCCGGAACACCCATATCGACCCAAAAAGAGGCGGAGTCAACAGTTTGACTCAATCGAACCATAAATTCCGTAATCCCCCAAAGAAGGACGCATACAACAAAAAGGAGAAAAGGACGAGTAAGCGCATTTGCTCCGCCGCGGCGCAATACCAGCACAATGATAAAAATATCGAGCGTTACCCCAATAAGCGAGGGGATTGCGCTACTTCGAAAAACGAGGTCAAAAAGTGGGGGGAAGTGATCGTAGAGAGGAAGCATATTGTATTCTTTTTATAATTATGTTCGCTATGGTGTTACATGTGCTATTTTTCGCTCGAGGTTCGCTTTCACAACCCCTAGCTCTCGAGCGGCCTCTTGGAGATTTCGGATGAGCTCGCGTTCCCGTGTGATATCAATTGCAAGAAGGATAATCCCCGCAACGCCCCCGGCGGAATCTCTCAAAACAGAGCAGGAGAAACGAAGGAGTAATGCATGCATATCTTTTGTGATTACTGTTGTTTCAAAATTGTTAAGCACTTGCCCTTGTTGAAGCTTCACGAAACATTCTTGATTGAACTTTTCCCATGCGTCGGTATCAGAAAAGATATTTTTTATGTGTGAACTGATGAATTCTTCTTCTCGGTATCCGAACATGGAAAACGCAGATTTATTCGCGAGCTCTACAAACCCTTTTGGGTTCACAAGAATCAGTGCCTCATTCATCGTTGAGATAATAGAGGAGATCGCGGTGGTGGGTGAAATCACGAAAAGACGGTAGCGAAGTATAGCGTAGGCGATCATCGCAACCATAAATGCGCCTGAAAGAGGAAGACTAATACGCTCAATAATAACCTGTACGTCGCTGATAAACCCGAGAAGAGCTGGAATGATGGTGACCGCAAGAATCACGCTATACGGCAAAAAGATGGCAACGAGGATCAGCAGTGTACGGTTCTTCTCAAATGTGTTTTTTGTCTCTCGGGCGAACGTAGCAAGAAGCCATACGGAAGGAATAAAGTGAATGACGAGTGACCAACTTGCAAAAATCCAGAAGAGGGGGCCGGGGGGCGCATCCCACACGCCTCCTACATACATAAGATCGTAGGAAATAATGTAGTTAGTCCGCCAGATAAGATACAGAAAAATGAAAGAAGGGACGATGCTCACCACAACAATAAAAAGCCGGTTGAGTGTAGTCCATCTTCTTGTCAATACAAAAACGAAGTTGAGAAATACCACACCCATGAGCCCCCACCCAAGGGCTCCAATACGCAAAAAAATCTCCGCCATATGGGATGACGACTGAAGACTACTGATGAATTCACTCCCCGACCAGAGCGTCGCAAGAAGAAGAAAGGTGATAAAAAGTTTATTGAGAAGGTTATAGGGATTCCGTAAATAAATAAAAACAGCAAGCCCACCCATGACGAGCGTTGCAAAAAGCGATGGAAATGTTGTGATAAAAGCGGCAAAAGACATGTATGCATGCCGATATTATATGCTCATTATACCACACCTTTTTCCTTTCGTATGGATCGGGAAGAGCGATACATTGCAAATTGCAACAAGAATGGGTACGCTACATCTTACAATGCATGCTCGACAAAAAGAGAGACAGTGAACGTCTATTCTTTTATGACCACCTCAAAAAAACAATTTCGCACCGCCCTCCTCCGAGATATTAAAAAATTAACAAGTCCCCAAGGATATCTTTGGGCTGGTTACCCTCATTACAAAACCCTTTTCGGGCGTGATTCGCTTATCACAGGCTGGCAAATGCTTGAAGTAAACCCCGATATCGCGCGCTCAACTCTTCTTACGCTTGCGCGCCTGCAAGGCACACGAATAAACCATAAAAAAGAGGAAGAACCCGGGAGGATACTCCACGAACACCGAACGAAAACAGATATCAAACGCTGGGTGAACACGTTCAAACATTTCAAACATTGGGGATTCCCCTATTACGGGAGCATAGACAGCACCCCGCTCTTTCTCATTGTGGGAAGTCTCTATGTGAAAGTGGGTGATTCGCAGTTCTTAAAAAAATTGTGGCCCCACATGAAAAAAGCGGTGCGATGGATGGAAATATATGGAGACCGTAATCGTGACTCTTTTATTGAATACAAACGGAAAAATCCGTACGGACTCTACCATCAAGCATGGAGGGATTCGACTGAAAATCATCTCCGTATTAAGGCCCCTGTAACGCTTGTCGAGGTACAGGGATACGCACACCGAGCCTACAGCGAAACTGCAGACATGGCGAGGTATATGCACGATGACGCACTCGCCACACACCTTGAGAAACGGGCAAAACAGCTGAAGGAAAAATTCAATCGTATCTTTTGGTCGAAGGGGTCATGGATACTTGCGCTCGACGGAGACAAAAAGAAAATCAATGTTCCCTCATCGAATCAGGGACATCTTCTCATCAGTGATATTATTGATGAAGCGAGAAAACGAGATATGCTTGTCGAACGTCTTTTCGCGCCGGATCTCTGGACTCCCTACGGGATACGGACACTCTCGATGAAAATGAGTTATTTCGATCCACGAAGCTATCACTTGGGATCAATCTGGCCCCACGATAATTGGTTCATCTATAGGGGGCTTTTGCGGCACGGGTATAAAAGGGAGGCGGGGCGTATCAAAGAGGCGCTCTTTTACGCCTACAGAAAACTTGGACATATCCCGGAATACTACGGAGTGCATAATGGAAAACTCCTCTCTCTCCCCGGATGTACGCCACAAGCATGGGCCTCTGCGGCACTCCTCGATATGGTAGATGAAGGATAAATGGCTTTCAGTCATTTGTTTGCGTCGCTCGCTCGGAAATGCAACTCGTCATTTGCATTTCCCTCGCTCGCGAACAAACAAAAAGACTCCCCCATCGCTTTCCATGCAATATTTTTGGCAAGACGCCAC
>CAYJUQ010000006.1:17392-24140 GCA_964373425.1 uncultured Candidatus Saccharibacteria bacterium | reverse complement strand
GGGAAGCGTTGCACCACCCTAAGGCAAGCCTTCTCTTTGCAATCGGGCTAGAGCAGCCCTCGCCAACCCAAGCAGCTAGAGCAGCTAAGGAGTTGGGGTTCTCGAACGAAGAGGAGAAGCTTGCTAAATGGATCGCTGTTTTTAAGCGAAACAGTGGTGAAGCGTGGTTCACGATGCTTCGAGAAATCATTCAACAAGATCACGAAGGAGAAAAGAAAGAGATGGCACTGACAAAATCACAGCAAAGAGCGCTCAAACGTATCAAGCCAGAAGACACCCAAGAAGCAGTTGATGTATTAATGAAGCAATCTGACGGCAACGTTTGTGTCACATTAGCACCCGATAGCAAATCGTCAAACCGAAAGAAATTAGAAAAACTCTTCGACACCCAGATCGCGACCTTGAAGGATCGGGGAACCCCCGAGAAGATTTTGGGGATTCTCCAGAGTCAGAAGGACGTGGTCATCGGGAAGGCGAGCAGACAGACCTGCGGCGAAGGGAACATTCCCTTCCTGCCAGTCGTGAAGCCCGCGTATCTGGGCTACCATGGACTCATGGCCATGGTGCGGAACGGACCGAAAGAGGGCTGCGCCTACCTGAGGCCGGTCGCAGTCACGGATCAGTTCGAGACGCCCGACGATCTCTACTACATCTACGATGTCGAGGACGGCAATGCCACTCGTGGCAAGAGTCCTCAGGACGCGGAGAAGATCTTCAAAAAGCAGTCGAGGTCTCCCCTCACTGCCGCAGAGGTCGTCAATCTCTGCATCCTTACGGATGTGCTCTCGCGGCACTATGTGTGGGGAACCGGCTCCCGCTATGAGTCCGCCGACTGGGTGCCGTTTGTCTCTCTGGACCTCGGCTATCGGCCGGAGCTCTACTGGCGCAGGGTCGACGACTCGCTTGGCCACTGGGGGTCCGCGTCTTGCGGTAGCAGATAGGGCCTTTGGGTTTGGTGCCTTACCCCTTTTGGTTTTTGATCTTTGGACTTGAGTCTAAAAAGAGCAGAATTTATTCTGCTCTTTTTATCTTTTCGTCTTTTCGAAAGCGTGCTAGCGTACAGAGTGTGATGAAGACCTTAATCAAAAAATGTATCCCAACTTTTTTGTTAAGTTGGTATCACCTTGGACTTGCGGCTTTGGGCGCGATTATCTACGGATTTCCTTCACGAAAACTAATTGTAATCGGTATTACCGGCACAAATGGGAAGTCAACAGTGGTTGATTTGGTCTCACACATTCTTACAGAGGCAGGGTTCAAAGTTGCATCGCTCTCATCCATTCGATTCAGAGTAGGAGATAAGGAATGGCCGAACACTCTTAAGATGACCATGCCGGGGCGATTTAAACTACAGAAGTTTTTGCGGGATGCGGTGAACGCAAGATGCACCTATGCGGTGCTCGAAGTTACATCAGAAGGCATCGCGCAATGGCGGCATTGGGGGATTACATTTGATGTTGCGGTGCTTACCAATCTTACACCAGAGCATATCGAGCGCCACGGAAGTTTTGCGAAATATAGAGAAGCGAAAGCCAAACTTTTTCAAAGTTTGGCAAATCCGAAATACAAAGCACGAAATCCGAAACAAATCATAAATCCAAAATCTCAAATCAAAAACAAAAAAGTTTCCATAGTGAATTTGGACGACACGAACGCAGATTATTTTTTACAGTTTCCAGCGGATGAAAAATACTGCTATACCGTAGAGAATAAAAAATTCAACGCCACCACGCAACATCCCACACGAACACTACAAGCGACAAATTGTATGGTGAAAACAGACGGCATTGTATTTGCCATTGATGGTACGGAATTCCACCTAAAGCTTCACGGACTTTTCAATATCTACAATGCGCTTGCCGCAATCTCTGTGGGTGTATCACAAGGGGTTGATCTTGGCAGTATAAAAAGCGCGCTTGAAAAGATTGGGGGGATTCCCGGACGTTTTGAGATCGTCATGGATTCGCCATTCACGGTTATCGTTGATTACGCGCATACCCCGGATGCCTTGGAAAATATTTATAAAACCGCACATAAGCTGGGACTGTCCCAGCGAGCAAGGCCTGCTGGGACAGTCCCAGCTTATGTCTGTGTATTGGGTGCAGCGGGCGGCGGCAGAGATACGTGGAAACGGCCAGAATTCGGTAAGCTCGCGGCAACATACTGTGACCAGATAATTTTGACGGACGAGGATCCATATGATGAAGACCCCCACCGGATTTTATCAGAGATAGAATCTGGAATTTTTCATCCCAAGGCCCCGATTTCTAAAATTATCGATCGTCGTGAGGCAATTCACGAAGCACTTACGCGCGCGAAAGACGGGGATACGGTGGTGATCACCGGCAAGGGGTGTGAGCCATGGATGATGGTTGCGGGGGGGAGAAAGGTGTCTTGGGATGACCGACGGGTTGCGAGAGAAGAATTTGAAAAATTAAATAAACCACATGAAACCCTTTGAAATTTTAGGGCACACCGCCGAGCTTAAAATAAAAGCGTACGGCAAAACAAAAGAAGAACTCTTTGCGAATATGTTGCAAGGGATGATGGCAACGTTCCAGCCTTCGGTGCATGAAGATGCCGCGCCAGTGAAGCAATCTGTTTCTGTTGAGTCGCAAGATAGTGAAACACTCCTCGTTGATTTTTTGAGCGAAGTATTATATTTAGCGCAGGCGAATAAAGAAGTGTACGATGATGTTACTTTTCATAGTTTTTCAGATACAAATCTTGATGCGGATCTTACCGGTAGGAAAGCAGATTCGTTCGGCGACGATATCAAAGCCGTGACCCATCACGGCGTTCTCATCACGCGTGCCCCAAAAGGATTGTGGGAGGTCGAAGTAATTTACGATATCTAACATGCAAAAAAACGAACTCAAAAAAATCCATGATTACCTTTGGGAGATTCCCAAGTCCTTTCGGAAAGACATGCAGGTTCCTGCGCGGATTTACGCTGACGAGAAACTTTTGGATGAAATGCTCCGCGACAAAAGCCTTGAGCAGATTGTGAATGTGGCGACCCTCCGCGGAATCCAGAAGTACGCGTTCGCAATGCCCGATGCCCATGAGGGGTATGGGTTTCCGGTCGGGGGGGTCGCCGCTACGAAACTCCCAGATGGTATTATCTCTCCCGGAGGAATCGGCTACGATATCAATTGCGGCGTGAGAGTCTTGAAATCGGCGCTTACGTATAATGATATAAGGCCATACCTTGAGAAGCTCGGTGATGCCTTGCAGCAAAGTGTCCCCTCTGGGGTAGGGCAGGGCGGCCCTCTCAAATTAGACGAAAAATCACTCGATAAGGTGCTCCTCGACGGCGCAAAAGAGCTGCTTCGGTCAGGATACGGTGAGCCCGATGACATCGCCCATACCGAATCGAATGGGAACCTTGAGGGTGGCGATCCGGAGCGCGTAAGCTCGCATGCGAAAAATCGTGGCAAGGATCAGCTCGGCACCCTTGGCGCAGGGAATCATTTTGTTGAGGTCCAGCGCGTTGAGACGATTTATGATAGGGGAGTAGCGGAGGCATTCGGACTTTTTGAAAACCAGGTCGTTATCATGATTCATACCGGATCTCGAGGCTTTGGGCATCAGGTCGCAACTGACTATATCCGTATCATGATGCACGCGATGCCGAAGTACGACATTCGCCTTCCCGATCGAGAGCTTGCCTGTGCACCGTTCAATTCAAAAGAAGGACAGAACTATTTTAAGGCAATGACATGCGGCGCAAACTTCGCATGGGCGAACCGTCAAATGATCACCCACTTTATTCGCGGCGCGTGGAAGAAAGTGCTTGGCGAAAAAGGCGGGACGATCAGCGTACTTTACGATGTCGCGCACAATCTCGCAAAGATTGAAGAACATGAAATTGAGTCCGGGAAGCCGCTCGTTCGCGTCTGTGTCCATAGGAAAGGCGCAACACGCGCGTTTGGCCCGGGTAACCCAGAAGTGCTTGAAGCGTATAGAGCCGTTGGGCAGCCGGTATTAATTCCGGGGAGTATGGGTACGAGTTCCTATATCCTTGTAGGTTCCAAGGCCGGGATGCAAGAGACGTTTGGTACCGTGTGTCACGGCGCAGGGAGAAGGATGAGCCGTCATGCGGCGCTCAAGGTGGTGCGGGGCGAAGTGCTCAAGCTGGAGTTAGAGGAAAAAGGCATTGTCGTACGGGGCGGTTCATGGCGGGGGCTTGCCGAGGAAGCGCCACTCGCGTATAAAGACGTTGACCGAGTGGTCGACATTGTAGAGAAGGCAAAGATTGCAAAGAAGGTGGCACGGCTCGTACCGCTTGCGGTAGTAAAGGGGTGAGACGATGGGACGAGGCTCGATTCATTTTCACGCCTATATTTATATATAATCAAATGAATCCCACTGCCAGCCCGATGAAAATGAATCGAGTCTTGTCCCATCTTTTGTTATGCCAAAGAGAAGACTACCACGAAGCATTCGTAAATATATTCGTCAAGAAAAAGCCCGCATCAGACGGGGCCATTTTGATGTTGCGACCCAAGACCAATTGATCCGGGAACTCTATCTTCGTTTTTCTCCACAAGAAATACCAACAACCTCTCCCGTAGATCAAAAACCAGAAACCACCTCAAAAACAAAAGATCAGAAAAAAGGTAAAAAAGAAAGAGTAACACGCGTTCGCAAGCCACCACCCCCATCTTCTTAAACCGTCGAAATATCCGCATTTTCTATACCAAAAATGACCCCCTTGCATGGTCATTTTTTATTTTCCCGCTTCTCGGATTGACAAGTTTTTATGAAGGGTGGTAGAGTTGGGTATTAAGTAGTTTTAGGGAATACCCGTTCCTTGACAATGGAGGTTGATAGAAATGGATAATACGCAACTTCAGGATTATTTTGAGAAAGTTCACAGAGTAGTAAATGAAGTTAAGAAAGTGATTGTTGGGCAGGAAGAGGTACTTCGCGCGCTTGTTATTGCGCTCATTTCGGAACGCCACGTCCTCCTTGAGGGTGTGCCCGGCGTTGGGAAAACCGAGATGATCAAGACCATCGCAAAAGCGATTGGCGGAGAATTCCAACGGGTACAGTGTACGCCCGATCTCATGCCCCCAGACATCATCGGCACGCAGGTTTGGCGTGAAGATCGCCGAGTCTTTGAAGTGAAGAAGGGCCCGATTGAGACGAACCTTCTCCTTGTTGACGAGATTAACCGAACCCAGCCAAAGACCCAGAGCGCGCTTCTTGAGGCAATGCAGGAGCGGCAGTTTACGATTGGGCGCGAAACATTTGAGATTCGGCGTCCTTTTATCGTTCTCGCAACGCAAAATCCGATTGAGCAAGAAGGCACCTACCCTCTTCCCGAAGCACAAGTTGACCGATTTATGTTCAAGGTGAAAGTGTCGTATCCAAGTTCCGCCGAAGAGCTCCGTATCGTTGATGAGCGGATCGTCGCAACTGCGGCGGCGGTGGAGCCCGTGATGGATTGTGAAGATCTTGTTGCGCTTCGTAACCTTCTCCTTAGCGAGAAAGATGTCATTTACATAGATCCGCGTATCAAACGGTTTATCGTCGAGCTTGTGCACCGGACACGTACATACCCCAAGACACTTATGGAGGGGGTGCCCCTCGTACTCCTTGGCGCATCACCTCGTGCATCAATCTACCTTACCGATGCTGCCCGCTCCCTTGCCTTTCTCGAGGGGAGAGACTATGTGCTTCCGGAGGATGTCGTTGCCGTTGCGCCGAGCGTACTCCGCCACAGAATTATCTTAAGCCCCATGGCTGACCTTAACGTTGAAGACGTTATTGTTGATGTGTTGAACGAGGTGAGAGGATATGTTGAGATCGCATAAGCGTACCATCGATTTCTGGACAAAATTCAAAGTCATGACTACTTTCCCGGGCGACTGGGAAAGTATTTTTAAGGGCGAGGGTGATGAGTTCTTCGGTCTCCGGGAGTATACGAGCGGTGACGATTACCGTAAGGTCCACTGGCCAACATTTGCGAAAACGAAGCGGCTCTACCTACGCGAGAATATTGCACTGCGAGATCTTCGCGTGTACGTGCTTCTCGATGTGGGACCTTCAATGTCCTTTCATGCAAAGTCCCACCACGTGGATAGTTTCCTGGCGGTGCTCGGGGTGGGGGCACTTCGTGCCAGAGTCCCCGTAGGGATTCTTGCGTTCGATAGAGAGCCGCGGCTGTTCCTTAAAGCACGGCAAGGGAAAACCACGTTTTCGGAACTTGTCAGCGCCGTTACCAGCCTTGAGCCCCGTACGGATTTCCCCACGACGCTTCAAGAGGAACTTGTGAAGTCCACGTTCCGTAAAATTCCAAGGCGTTCGCTTGTTTTTCTGGTTTCTGACTTTCTTGCGCCCGAATTCCGTCACCGCACGCTTGCCCCTCTCATACACTCCTACGACCTTATCCCCGTGATTATACGGGATCGGTTTGAGGTTGATTTCCCTATCAAAGGCGAGATCCGTGTTCGTGACGTATTCTCCGGGGAAGAAAGTACGCTGCTTATCTCGAAGAGCGAACGGGAGGCATTCCGCGCCCACATGGCTGAAAATATGAAACAGCTTACGAACGGTTTTCGTACACAATTTCTTGACTGGCTGCTTATTGATAGCGATGAGGTAGAAATCACATTCGAGAGGCTATCCCAGCTCTTCCGTATACGAAAGGAAAGAAGGAGGGTATAGAGATGAAACGAGCAATTCTCATTTTCTGTTTATTTGCGAGCGGCATTCTCCTTACTATTGCATTGGCATGGAA
>CAYJUQ010000006.1:11389-17292 GCA_964373425.1 uncultured Candidatus Saccharibacteria bacterium | reverse complement strand
TCTTCAATACGGATGAATTCCGTCTCCGCCCACTGGACCGTGAAATATTTATGCCCGATGTACCGAATACGGCATTCATCTCTGGAGGAGGTGTACTACTCATGGGTATTGGTTTTGGACTGGTAGGATTATTCTTCCCCCGGAGGAGGAAAATTGTTTCCCCTTCTACGCCCTCCCATCTCGATTCGTTTACGGCAGAGATTACGCGTTTGCGTAGTCACGATGCTTCGATTCCGGAAGAGCGGCGAGAAGTGCTTCAGGCGGTCTATGAAGCGACCGCGCGGTTTGCCTTCCGGATGTACGACATTGATCTCATGATTCCAACGAATGACGTCTCGGTACTCCCCGCTAAACTTATAGCGCTCGTGAAGGGAGCCAAGAGAGCGTACGTTCGAAAAGCGGTGTCTGAAAAGGAACTCGCCCTTGTCTTCGCAGATTTTGACGCGTTCCTTTCGAATGTGCATTCCTAACCTGTATATGGCATGAAACAAGGCGGTGACTCCAGTGAGTGGATTAGATAATTTTCGTGACCTTCTTTCTATCTGGATGCTTATCTGGGGCGCGTGCCTCGGAATTTTCGCAGGAACACTCTTCGTTTTTTCCCGCTTTGCATCACGCAGGCGGGTGCTCCAGGTTTCTGTTGGTCGTTGGCTCATGACGTTTTCAAGAACACGGAGCAAATTCTGGAAGGCCTTCATCGCGGCGACAATTCTCTTTCTTGTCGGGTTTGGCGCACTTTTTACGGTGTCCCCACCCACAGTACGTGATGTGACGCCTGAACCAAGAGAAGACGTAAGCGGGCCGGTAGTAATGGTGCTCATTGACCTTTCAATGAGTGTACGCGTCTCCCCCGATACGTCCCTCGCCTTATATGAGGAGATGTATGCACGGGTGGTAGACCTCGGTTTCCCTACCGGCCTCATTATTTTTTCCGAATCTGCATATATCGCTCGATACCCCACGAAAGACAAAGAGATACTTCTTCGTTCAGCTATCGACAAGGACACCCTTACCGGGGTGATGGAAGATTTGCCCGGCGGGACGAATATTGGGAATGCCCTCCGTCTCACTAACGCTTTCTTTAAGGACGAAACCTTCCGTGATGCACCGAAAATCATCATTCTCTTGAGTGATCTTGAGGATAATGTGTCGGCGGTGATGCCCGCACTCGAGAAGTTGATGTATGAGACGTCTCGGCTCGAGTTCTACGCAGTCCGGATCGGCGGGAATGAAATCATACCACCGTTTCTCGCTGACCGTTTTAAAGCGGCCAACATCACCGGTCTTGTAGCAGTGAAAAACAGAGACGATCTTGCAAGGGTTGATTACCTTCTTGCCGGAGTAAAAGGGAAAGAACGAGGTAGTGTGACCTTACCCCCCCCGTCACCGGGTGAAGAGGTTCACGCCGATAATTCGCCTCAAAGACTCAGAGAAGGAATCAGTATTGGGTTGGGGCTTCTCTTTGTGAGCCTTCTCTTTCTTAGAGAAGTCGTGATGATCCGCGTGAACTAGAAGGCGAAAGGTGTGTATTATGAAACGTGTAGCAGCGAGTCTTGTAGGATGCGTATTATTGTTCTTCGGTATTTCTCTTCTCTTTTTGGGGGTGAGCGCCGAACGGTACACACGCGCGTTTCGGGATGTAAACTCCAATTCCCCGTTCTATCTTGCAGAAAAGGATCTTGCGGCAGTCGATAACCTCGATTCGTTTGAGTATCGTTTCGTGAAAGATACGGTACTTCAGGAATATCAACGAGCCCTTATCCTTGCGCGCGATAATAAGTTTGAAGAAGCAGAGGGGCTTTTCCAGACGGTGATTGATGCGAATGGCGGGGGTAGCGAGAAGCTCGTACGTAACAGCCACTACAATCTCGGTACCCTTTTCTTCCTTGAAGCGCTTGACAATAATGAGAATCCGGACGCGTTCAAGACAAACATCTTACTTGCAAAACTGCATTTAGAAGAGGCGTTGCGCATTGATCCAAATTACATCGATGCGAAGCATAACCTCGAGAAGCTCTACCAGTTTCTTAACGCAATCGAATCTACTATACCGACCGAAGAAAAAGGGAAGGAACGATATAGCCCCGGGAGACCCGTGAGGGACTTCTAAGGAGCCATCCATGGAGATAGAGTTCCCGAACTGGTTTGCGCTTGTTCTCACCTGTAGTATAGGAATCTGTGTTATTATTGTTGCGTTTGCCGCGGCAAAGAAACGTAAGCAAAATGAAACCGCAGTACCTGGTCGGAGTCGGTGGTATGGTGCCGGGCTGATGAAATACCTTCTCATACTCACCTTTATCGGTAGTATGGGAGTGGCACTCAGTAACCCCGTACTCAAAGAAAACGAGGTGCAGCGGCAAGATGTCCGTGACGCACGCGTTCTTATTCTCTTTGATACATCGCTTTCGATGGCGGCACGACCCTCCCCCGAAAGCAAGAGTCGGCTCGAGGAAGGAGCGGAGGTTATCGAGCATATCCTCCCCTACCTTCATTCCTCGGAAGTAGCGCTCATCACTTTTACCTATACCCCGGTATGGCGTGTCCCGTTCACCCGTAACTACACGTACCTCAAAGAGACGTTGCGCCGTAGCCTTAACCCCTACTTTGTTCCCGACTCTGGATCAGATTTGTATAATCTTCTCCAAGAGATCGGGGAGGAGTTCGAAGGAGAGACTACGCCGCCGCTCATCATCCTTATCTCAGACGGTGAATACCGCTCGATCTACAGTAGAAACATTACTGCGGCCGATGTGCTGAAAAAGGCGAAATCGTTTCCGCTCCCCATTCTTAGTGTAGGGGTCGGTAACGAGAAAGGGGAACGTATCCCCATATATGATAGCAATGGAGAATTCACCGGCCAGTATGAGCGACTTGATAGCGGTGAAGTGTACATCTCGTATCTTGATGCGAAGATGCTTCGGGATATCAGCGCCGTCACGAACGGTATCTACTTCTCTAGGGATGCATCTTCCCAGTTGGGAGAGCGCCTTGAACGTGAAGTCTTGAAGGCGCCCGTGATTTCCGAAACCTTTACTGAAGAGTCAACGAAAGACATCGCCAATCTGTTCTTTACCGTAGCTTTTGGGAGTGCCCTTTTTCTCTATGTTATATATTGGAGGTAAACCCTCGCCACGAATAATTTGTGCGAGGGTTTTTCATTGCCAAGCATTCGTCTCTGTGCTAGGGTGGAGTAATGGCATCGGGGAAAATAGTCATTGATCTTGAAACACAGCGCGAATTTGCGGAAGTTGGCGGGAGAGAGCACCTTGATCGGCTTGGCATCTCTCTTGCCGGTGTGTACGATTACGTAACGGACGAATTTTATGCTTTTGAAGAATCTGAACTTGGTGAGTTTGAAAAGCTGCTCTCCGATCGCGACCACATTATTGGTTTTAACGTGCTCGCATTCGATTTGCCCGTTCTCAAACCCTATCTTTCTTCGTTTGATCCGGCAGCGGTTCACGTTACCGATATCATGGATGATGTGACCGAAACCATGGGGTACCGTTTGAGTCTCGATAATCTTGCGGGGGCAACGCTTGGCAAGACAAAAACGGGAAGCGGACTCGATGCGATCAAATGGTATCGGAGCGGAGACATTGAAACATTAAAGAATTACTGTCTCGTTGATGTGCGTCTCACGCGGGATCTTTATGACCACGGTACGACGCATGGCTATATTCTTGCCCGTCCAAATAATTATCACTATCAATTTGAAGATGAGGGGCTTCGTGCGGAACACGCAATCCCAGTGCGCTGGGCGCGGAAGGTTGCGCCAGAAATCCTGCGGAATGTGATTCAAGACGCCTATACCCAAAGTACCCTCCTCAAAATCGATTACGTATCGAGTAGAACCGGAGAGGAGGAACCGCACCGGAAGTGGCGACTTGTTGAGGTGCGGGGCGTTGAGAAAGACGGATTTCGCGGCTATTGTTTCCTCCGTAAAGAAGAACGTCATTTTAAATACGGACGCATACTTGATCTCCGTGTTCAATAATTGTATAACCAAAGGTCTTAAGGATAAATTTCAAAGGCAGGATGAAGATAATGGGCGAAAAAGACTACACATTCTTTAACACAACGAAACAGTCTTTATCTCTTGTGGACGTGGTGCGTGAAATTGTGCACTATGTGGGAGAAGGCTTCCCCGATCGGTATCAATACCGTATCATTGTTTCTACCGACACCCTCGCGAGAGAAGGAAAAGGCGAGATCGTGACTTTCGTTACGGCAATCGTCATCCATCAAATCGGGCACGGCGCGAGATTTTTTGCATCGCGGACCACGCGAGATGATATTTATACATTTCGGGATCGTATTTATCTTGAAACCATTCGTTCGATTACTCTCGCACAGGAACTGAGGTCGCGCCTCAAAGAATTTATCCATGAAGACTACCTCCTTTCCGAAAACTTTATGATCGATGCCGATGTGGGTGAGAATGGGAAGTCGAAGGTGCTCGTTCGCGAGATCATCGGTCTTATTGTGGGGAATGGATTCAACGCACGGGTGAAACCAGAGGGAATAGGGGTATACGTTGCTGATAAATTTGTGCGACCCGTATCCCCCCGTATTATTCTTAAGCCAACATAACGTAAGGATGGGGTGGTCTTGCGATGGGATATCAAGAAATCGAGGCGCGGTGGCGTCTAGACGGGGAAACCGCGGAGAAACTTCGCGCGTCTTTCTTCCTTAGCGCGAAAAAGTACCGTGAGGAAACATCGGTATTACAAGGGCCGAATGGTACGCTTCGACTGCGAAAACGTTTTGATGATTCACGGAATTGGCACACGGTTGAATTCACGGTGAAGGGAGCCGATACGAGCAAGAGTTCGGTGGTGAGAATCCGTAGCGAACACACCCTCACCGTTCACCCCGCTCCCGCATCATTCTTTGAAAATACAAAACATTTCTTGGAGGCACTCGGTTTTAAAGAAGTGTTCCGGTACGACAAAGATGTGCGTGAAGCACTCTTGGCGACCCGGCGGGGGAGGCAAGTGAAACTTTTCCTCACCCATCTTCCGTTTCTCGGCTGGCGTCTTGAGATTGAAGGTCAAAGCTCCCACGCGGTGCTTGGCGTTGCACGGCGCATAGGGATGCGCCGCGAAGATGCGGAGAAGACAAGCTATGAGGAACTCGCGCGTCAGTATTTTGCGGCACAGCGCCTTCCCATGCAAAACCTCATCTTTAAGGAGGTGAAGCGGTGAAGAAGACAAAGAAGATTTGTTTCGTTGGCGGACCCGGATCGGGGAAGAGCACGCTTGCGCGGCAGGTAGTGATTCGTTTGGGACTTCTTGGCTATAACGCAGAGCATGTTGAGGAGTATGCGCGAAAGCACATACGGGAAACGGCGACTTCCTGCTGTGAATTTGAACAGGTTTTCATTCAGGAAAAACAGAAAGAGAAAGAAGACTTCGTTGCCGCGACAAACTGCGATTTCGTGGTGTGCGATTCTGCTTCATTCCTTACCTATGCCTATGCGATTCGATATCCCGGGAACCACGGGAAGGTGAAGCGGAATAAAGCCTTGCAGGAAATTCTCGATCGCGCGCACCGAGAAGCGAGTTCTTATGATCACATTTTCTTTATTCCTCAAGAGATCCCTGTAAAGGAAGATGGCGTCCGGTTTAACGTGGGGGATGCGGAGGCGATTTCTACTCAGATTGAAGCATTCCTCAAGCTTGAAATGATTGACTATGTAACGATTCGTGGGACGCTTGAAGAACGTACTCAGCACGTCCTCAACGTTATTCTTAACGATACGAAAAGCCCAAGCTAAGCTCGGGCTTTTTATGTTATACTTTTGTTAGGGGAGGACTTGGATCCACTCACGTCCCTTCTTTTCGTAGACTTCCCGGTTTTCAATGAAGATGGGGAGTTCCGGGTGGAGCGTTTTGTAGGAG
>CAYJUQ010000006.1:0-11289 GCA_964373425.1 uncultured Candidatus Saccharibacteria bacterium | reverse complement strand
GACTTCCCGGTTTTCAATGAAGATGGGGAGTTCCGGGTGGAGCGTTTTGTAGGAGAGCGCAATAATCTTCACTGCTTGTTCTGGAGATGTGGCCCACCGGTATACCTTGACCGGGCCAACGCCTTTGATATAACCAGAGATCTTGAAGAACCGCTTCTGTTTCTTTGGCTGCAATGCATCCCTCCTTCGAGAACCCCACGATTGGGGGCAAAAAGTTTCGTTATTAGTATAACATTTTAAATTTATTCTGTCAAATATGAAGCTATCTTTCCATGGTGCGGCGCGGAGCGTTACCGGCGCAAACTACCTTTTTGAGGTAGAAAAAACAAAAATACTCATTGACTGCGGACTCTTTCAAGGATGCCGTTTCTGCGAAGAGAATAATTTCAATCCCTTCCCCTACGATTCTGGCGATATTGATTTCGTGTTCCTCACTCACGCGCACACTGACCATATCGGCCGTCTCCCCAAGCTTATTCGTGATGGATTCCGGGGGAAGATTTTCGGAACACCGCCAACCCTTGACCTCCTGCGACCGATGCTCTTCGATACCGTTGCGCTTCTCAAAGACGAAGCGCGCCGTGAGGGACACCAACCGCTTTTCATAAAATCTGATGTCGAGAAAATATTCCCGCTTCTTGAAAAACGAAATTATGACACCGTCTTCCCGCTGACGAAGGATATTTCGGTCACGTTTCGCGATGCCGGCCATATCCTCGGTTCTTCAATTATCGAGATTCGCACGAACGGCGGGGTTGTGGTGTTTTCCGGTGATCTCGGCAATCCCCCCACGCCACTTCTTAAAACTACAGAAAAAATAGAGAAGGCGCGTTTCGTAGTGATGGAATCAACCTACGGTGATCGCGTACACGAGGATAAGGACGAACGGAAAAATCTATTAGAGGATGCGATTGAAGACGCAATCACGAATGGCGGCGTGCTTATGATCCCCACATTCGCGCTTGAACGAACACAGGAACTTCTCGTTGAGATTAATGATCTCGTCGAGCATAACCGCATCCCCCAAGTCCCCGTTTTTATCGATTCACCGCTTGCTATTGCGGCAACAGAAATCTATAAAAAATATCCGGAGTACTATAACGAAGAGGCGTTGAAAAACCTTCATTCCCCGGATGAACTTTTCAAATTTCCGGGACTTACCTTCACGAGGACCGTCGACCAGTCGAAGGCGATCAATGACGTACCGTCGCCAAAAGTGATTATTGCCGGTTCCGGTATGTCAAACGGCGGGAGAATTTTGCACCACGAGCGGCGCTATCTTTCCGACCCCAAAAGCCTCCTGCTCATCATTGGATACCAAGCGGCAGGAACGCTGGGGCGGCGGCTTTTCAACAAAGAGAAGGAGGTGAAAATTTTTGGCGAATCCGTACCGGTTCGTGCAAAAGTCAAAGCAATTGGGGGCTATTCAGCGCATGCGGATCAGCCCACGCTCCTTCGCTGGCTTGACGCGATCGAGCGGCCAATCGAAGAGGTATTTGTGGTGCAAGGCGAGGAAGCGCCTGCGCTCGCCCTGACCCAGAAGATCCGCGATACGCTCGGCATCCACGCCCGCGCTCCTATACTTGGCGAGCACTTTACGTTATAATCAAGTGAGCGAGTGAAATACAAAGATTTTTCTTTGTATTTCCGACCCGCGCTTCGTCGAAGCTTTGGCGAGGCGAGGCGAACGCCGATTTCATAGATTTGATTGATTTCTCCAAACCTTATTCATCTAGGAGCATGTGATGATAGGATAGACCGCATGGTTTCCTCTCCCCAGTCAAATCTATTTAATAGAGATGTATAATGGCAACGAAGTATAAAATCTGTGTTTCTGGGGCGGCTGAGACTGAGATATGCAGTGAAGGAGCGCTCGAGCTTGCAAAGGAGCTGGGGAAAGAGATTGTGCGCTCGAACGGCGTGCTTGTCACGGGTGCTACCACCGGCATCCCTTATTGGGCGGCGATTGGCGCCAAAGAAGAGGGGGGGATGAGTATCGGCCTCTCACCCGCGGCATCAGAGCGAGAGCACGTGAACACCTATAAACTCCCAACCGACTATTTCGATGTCATCATCTATACCGGCTTTCACTATTCGGGGAGAAACCTGCTTCTTACAAGATCATCTGATGCGGTGATTTTCATCTGCGGGAGGATGGGGACGCTCAACGAGTTTACAATCGCCTTTGAGGATAATAAGCCCATCGGGGTGCTTGAAGGCACCGGCGGCCTTGCTGATAGGATCCGGGGGCTTGTGGAGGAGATGCGTAGGGGCCCGGGGAGAATCGTCTATGGCCGCGATCCCAAAAAGATTGTGCAAGACGTACTGAAGCTTATAGACGGAGAGAGGGACATCATCAATAATCATAAACCTTCAAAGTGACGCGTTTAAATAAGGCACCTCTTTCCCGGTATTGGGTAGGGCTCTACCCGGTAGAGAGGGGCGAGATGTCTTTCATATTTCATGGTCGAAGAAACAGGCGAAGAAAAACTTATCGGGAAAATCACCCACTATTTTGCGAACATCGGTGTTGCGGTTCTTGATCTTGACGAGGAACTCCGCGCGGGAGATCGCATCCGTATCAAAGGCGGTGAGACAGATTTCGAACAGGGTGTCGAATCGATGCAGGTTGAACACCAGAATGTTGAGACAGCAAAAAAGGGTGATAGCGTGGGGCTCAAGGTGGACCAGAAAGTTCGCGAAGGGTACAAGGTGTATAAGCTATAATGGATTTCACACCATTTTTCCAAATCCTCCTTTCCGCGCTTCTCGGAAGTATCATTGGGCTTGAGCGTGAGCATGTAGGGAAATCCGCAGGGATGCGCACCTACAGCCTTGTTTCGATTGGCGCGACGCTCTTCACCATTCTTTCCATATCAAGTTTTGGGGATAGTCCGAATATTGATCCTTCACGTATCGCAGGGCAGGTGGTCGTAGGAATTGGGTTTTTGGGCGCGGGGGTTATCATGCACCAAGGGGCGCGTGTACGCGGACTCACTACTGCCGCAGCGCTTTGGACAATTGCGGCTGTTGGGGTTGCGGTTGGGGTGAGAGAATATTGGCTCGCGACGTTCACGACGGTGCTCGTTTTTAGCATCCTTTCCGTTATGGCACGGCTCATGAAGAGCGAGAACGAATCATTACCATAGGGAGAGGTCTCATTTTGCGTATATGACCTCGGCAGTGAGTATCCTCGTAGGGACGATTATTGGTGCGGGTGTATTTGGGCTCCCCTATGTTGTCGCCCGGTCCGGGTTTTTACTCGGATTTCTTTTTTTACTCATATTCGGTTTCGTGATCCTTCTTGTGCATCTTGCCTACGGAGAGGTGATATTGCGAACCCCGGGGTCGCATCGGCTTCCCGGGTTTGTGGAACTCTATCTCGGGAAGCGCGCAAAGCTTATTGTCTCGTTTTCCACAATTGTTGGCATATACGCCACGCTTCTTGCGTATATGATTCTTGCCGGATCGTTTCTTGCCGTATTGATAGCGCCGCTTTTCTCGATAGCTCCCAATCAACACACGCTTGCAATAATCATATTCATGATTGGGATGATTTCGGTGCTTTTTGGACTTAAGCTTGTGGAACGTATCGAATTTTATCTCTCGCTCATTTTGGGGGTTATTTTTCTTGCGCTTTTTTTCTGGGCGCTTCCTTCCATTAATCTCGAACATTTTCTCGGCGTACGCCCCAATCTAGAGAACCTTCTGCCGCTTTACGGTATTACCCTTTTTGCGCTCGGCGGTGTTGTCGCGATACCGGAGCTCAAAGACGTACTTGGGCGCGAACCCAAAAAAGTTCGCAAGGCAATCATCATAGGCACGCTCATCCCGCTTCTCCTCTATATTCTTTTTGTAGTGACGGTACTTGGCGTAAGCGGCGAGGCAACTTCTTCCAATGCGATTGATGGCTTGAAAGCAGTGTTGGGGGATACGGTGGTATGGGCAGGTGCGTTTTTGGGTATTGCCGCAGTCTTCACTTCTCTTCTTGTGGTGGGGACATATTTAAAAGAGCTTTTTCAATACGATTTTAAACTCCCGCGTCTTGTAAGTTGGCTGTTCGTTACGGGAGTTCCCCTCGCCTTGTTTAGTGCGGGCGTTGACGATTTCATTCCTGTGGTAGCGCTTGCAGGTTCAATCCTTGGCGGATTTGACGGGATTTTCATTCTCCTTCTCTACGGTGTGGCGAAGTCACGCGGAACGCGAACGCCGGAGTATACGGTTACCATCCCATTTGCTCTGCGCGCGCTCCTTATTGCGCTCTTTACCCTCGGTATTATGTGGGAACTTTTTTATTTTATTAACCACGTGTCACGTCTATGAGGTTTATCGGGAAGGCCGAACAATTGATATTACTTATCTTTATTTTTTTAATTCCGTTTCAGACGCGGATTCTTTTATATACGCCATTTGAGAGATTGAATGAATGGAACGCCATGTTCTTTTACCTTACCGATGGGCTCGTTGGCCTGCTTTTTATAAGCTGGTTTTCTCGAAGATTTACGAAACCAAAGGATGGTTCTTCCTCAACGGGATCGTCCTTGGGTTTCGCTCATCTTCCCCTCCTTTTGTTTTTGTGTATTTCCACCGTTTCCTTATTAAGTGCCGAACATAAGGGGATTGGTTTTTATCAATTATCGAAATTAGGGGAATTTGTTTTCCTCTTTTTGTACCTTACATCGAATAGGCACCTTGATATAAAAAGGATATCTGCCGTATTTGTTGCAAGTGCAGTGTTACAGTCACTCCTTGCGATAGCCCAATTTATTACGCAATCGCAGATAGGTCTTACCCACGTTGAGGCGGGTCCTCTCGGTATCGATATACCGGGGGTTGCAAAAATTGTCGTTGATGGGATGAATTTTATCCGGGGGTATGGTACATTCCCGCATCCCAATGCACTCGCCGCGTTTTTACTCATCGGCATTTTCTACTTCTACCTCGCCACTATTATAAGAATCCATCCCTCATACCCGAAACAGTTTTCCTGGAAGCGTCTCATTGTGTTCGTACGCACGACCACCGTTTTATTTATCCTCTTGTTGGGGCTTACGATAACTTTTTCCCGCACGGTCCTCGTGATGACCGTTTTTGGTTCGCTACTTTTTTTTATACTCATTGCTTCGCGTGAAGGAATACGCAGGACCTACGGAGTAAATCTTCGATACCTTGTCACACTTTTCATTATTGTCATTATCGCGCTTGGTACTCTCTTCGCACCATTTTTAGCCAACAGATTTTCAATTGAAGTGGGAGAGCAAGCAGTGGCGTATCGTATCGATGATCTATCACTCGGGCTCTCAATTCTCAACGCACATCCGCTTTTTGGGATTGGCGTTGGAAACTACGTTCCACGCCTTATGGAGATAGCTCCGAATCTCCAATTATGGAGGTATGAGCCCATCCATAACATCTATTTACTTATTGCGGTTGAGACGGGTCTTTTAGGACTTGCTACATTTGTCTTCTTGCTTTTTTACACCATACGACCATTGGCAAAAAATCTTAGTTCTTCATCGAGGAACGATACGTACCCGTACACACTTATTCATCTCATACTCATTATTTTGGTGCTGGTGCTTTTTGCCACGGATCACTATTTCTGGTCGCTCCAGCAAGGGAGATTGCTATTTTGGGTAATACTTGGATTTGTCGGGAGAGTTTCGTTCTCAAAGTCGATCAATTCTGTCGCCAAATAAAAAAGGACCATTGCGGGTCCTTTAAGAATTAAGTTTAGAGTATCGGCCTGATTGACGTAGTTGTTGTGAGATCAGATTCTTTCAATGACGATGCAAGCGCATACGCTCTTTCAAGTCGTCTTTGAAGTATTCGAAGTTTCGCCGGGTTTTGAGCGTCAAAGTCACCAACCGGCTTCATGGATAGATATGTCCCTTTTCTTGTGAGCGTAGAGCGATCATCTTTCCATGCATTTACCCCAACGACCAATACATGGTTACCGAACGTAGTTCTCAGATCGCAATGTATGATTTTTTCAATTCCATCCAGAGAACGCCACCAGAGCGTCACATCCTCCGCTTCCCATCTGTATTTCTCAACCCTTACAGTCGTTGCCACAGAGGCGTCATATAAGTTCTTCTTTTTTGCGAGCGTGATCAACTCTCGTTCCACTGTTTCAATGATCCTATTTTGAACGTCCCGATTCGCTGGACTCACTGACACCACCTGCCTCTTTTGAAAGAACTGTGACCAGTGTACATTAGCCATAGAGATGTGTCAAATTTCGAAACCAAAATTTTGACCCCATTGTTATTACTACGTATGATACGCATATGAAGTTTATCGCGGATTTCCATATCCATTCCAAATACGCCCGCGCGACGAGTAAAGACATGGATATTGAAGAGCTTGACAAGTGGGCGAAAATCAAAGGGATCACGGTGCTCGGCACCGGCGATTTTACTCATCCCGAATGGTTCCGTAATCTCAAGGAGAAACTCGAGCCAGCGGAGGCGGGCCTTTTTAAATTTAAGGGAGCCGAAGGAGATGCATGTACGAGATTCATCCTCACCGTTGAGATTTCGAGCATTTATTCGAAGGGCGGGAAGGTACGGAAAATTCATAACCTTGTCTTTGCTCCGTCTTTCGAGATTGCCGATGCCATCAACACACAGCTTAGTTGGGTAGGTAATTTACGTGCTGATGGGCGACCCATTCTCGGACTTGATGCAAAAGAGCTTGCGAAAATTGTCTTTGGCGCGTCTCAAGAAGCAATGGTGGTGCCCGCTCATTGTTGGACACCGTGGTTTAGTATATTCGGATCAAAATCAGGATTTGATACGATTGAAGAATGTTTCGAGGAATATACCGATAAGATTTTTGCCGTCGAGACAGGGCTTTCCTCAGATCCTGCCATGAATTGGCGCATATCGAAATTGGATCGTATCGCGCTCATCTCCAATTCAGATGCACATTCAGCACAGAAAATTGGGAGAGAGGCGAATATATTTGACACCGAACTTAATTATTTTGCGATTCGTGACGCAATCAAATCGAAAGATCCTTCGAAATTTCTCTCCACTATTGAATTTTTCCCCCAAGAGGGAAAATATCATTATGATGGACATCGGCTTTGCAAATTTAGTTGCGGCCCACAGAAATCAAAGGAATTGAAAAACCTTTGCCCCAAATGCGAAAAGCCGCTCACCATCGGTGTGATGAACCGAGTTGAGGAGCTTGCGGATCGCTCCGAGGGAGCAAAACCCGAAAACGCCATCCCGTACAAAAATCTGATTCCACTCTCAGAGATTATCGGAGATGCGTTGGGGGTGGGGCAGGCATCGAAGGCGGTGGCAGAACACTATAAAAACCTTATTCAGGCGATAGGGAACGAGTTTAGGGTGCTTGTTGAAGCGCCACGCGAAGCAATCGCGGAGGCGAGCACCGCCGCCATTGCCGAAGGAGTGATGCGGGTACGGGAAGGACGAGTCGAGATTGAACCGGGATACGACGGCGAATACGGGAAGATAAAAGTGTTTGGGGAGGGAGAAGCAGCACATGGGGGCACACAACAAAAGACACTTTTTTAACCACGAGAGACCTTGTTATTACGCCTAGCGAGGAGCAAAATGAAAATATATTTTCATTTTGTCCGAGCGACGGCGTAACAAAGGGGTTAACGCCCTTTATAATGACCATGTTTTTTTGGTTTTGTGTGTGAAATACCGATATCTTGACAACGGTTTTTGAAGCGCGTATCATTATAGATAAGGATGGGAAAAGTATTATTGTCCCGACCTATTGACAATATTTTTACACCATGCTATAATAGAAGAGTAACCAGGAAATAACGTATCATTTTATAAAAATATGTAAGACATGTATTCTCGTAAGATGATTCGTTCCGTTTCTCACATCATGCATAATTTCATAAAACACATCCATTCTGCCGCGATCGTGACACTTCTCTCTTTCGGGCTCGTCTTCCCAGGCCCGATGTTTTTGGTTGCGAAAGGGAACGATGTTTCCGATGATCATGCAGCAACGGTTGCATTCAATGGCGCAGAGATCATCGTGAAAATTAAAGGAAGTGATGAACCATTCCGTGTTGTTTCACTCCCTAACGGTATCACTACATCTCAGGCGCTCAAAGCATTCAAGGATAATCCAAACGTCGTCTATGCCGAGCCAAATTACACTGCCTACGCATTTTTGGTCCCGAATGATCCGTATTTCCCGCTGCAATGGCACCTCGATAACCCAACATACGGTGGCGTGCACGCGAAGACTGCGTGGGACACCGCGAGCGGCGCGGGAGTTACTGTGGCGGTGGTAGACACCGGAGTTGCGTTTGAGAATTATACTAATCTCACATCTAGAAAGAAATATTACCAAGCGCCCGATCTCGCGAGTACCTGTTTCGTCCCCGGTTATGATTACGTAGAAAAAGATACTCATCCGAATGATGATAATAGTCATGGGACGCACGTTGCAGGTACCATCGCACAAAGCACAAATAACGGCGTGGGTGTTGCGGGTGTTGCGTTTGGCTCTTGTATCATGCCGGTGAAAGTACTTGACCGGAATGGAAGCGGTACTTACGCGAACGTCGCGTTGGGGATTCGATTTGCCGCAGATAACGGCGCGAAGGTCATTAACTTAAGCTTGGGCGGTTCTGCCTCCTCACAGACGTTACTTGATGCGGTGGCATACGCAGCCTCTAAGGGTGTAGTAGTGGTTGCAGCAGCAGGGAATAACGGAACGAGCACCGTGAGTTATCCTGCGGCGTATGATGACTATGTGATCGCCGTTGGCGCGACGCGCTACGACGAGACGCGTGCACCATACTCAAATTATGGGGTGAGCCTTGACCTTGTTGCTCCGGGTGGAGACCTTTCGGTTGATCAAAACGGGGATGGCTACGGAGACGGCGTACTGCAAAACACCTTCAATCCAAACAATAAGAGAACGAATCAATTCGGGTATTGGTTCTTCCAGGGGACTTCCATGGCAGCGCCTCATGTAGCCGGTGTTGCAGCGCTTGTCCTCTCAAACGGGAATGCCACTACGCCCAATGACGTACGCACTGCGCTTCAGTCAACTGCAGAAGATCTTGGAGAACCCGGCGTTGATACCACCTACGGATGGGGGTTAGTAGATGCGGCAGCAGCGCTTGCGTGGACTCCCCCAACTCCATAAGAGATTTTATCCTAGAATTCTTGATACACAAAAAGCCCCTTGAGGGGCTTTTTGTGTAATCCATTTTTGTCGGGAATGCGCATGATTTGCTATAATAAAGACAATGAGATTCGAAATCAAAACAAAAGGACTTCACGATATCATTGATATCACTGATCATGTTACGAAGGCAGTAGAAACCCCCGGCACAAAAGACGGAATCGCAGTGGTTTTTGCGCCGCATTCAACCGTCGGCATCACTACCATTGAATATGAGTCAGCACTGCTTCAAGATATCAAAGAAATTTTTGAAAAGATTGCGCCGTCAACCAAACACTATGGTCACAACGATACATGGAATGAAGATAATGGCCACGCGCATATCCTATCCTCGATTGTAGGCACCTCAAAAGTATTTCCCATTGAAAAAGGCAGGTTAGTGCTTGGCACGTGGCAGCAGATTGTCCTCATTGAATTTGATCCCCGCCCACGAATGAGAATAATTATTGTCAAGGTGATAGAGACAAAGTGAAAATCCATGGAGTGATGACAAGAAAAATTTAAGAGGCCCACACTCTGGAGAATGTAGGCCTTTTTATTGAGGCGGGAGAGGATCCATATCGCCCTGGTCCCCTCCCCAAAACAAGGTGCACCATCCGTCGAGGGGCACCTAGACGGACCGAAGGTAGTCCCGAAATCCGCAATCCCACAAGGGAAGCGGACGGATACTATCTGAAGGCCCGGGAGTTCACCGCTTTTGCCGAAGCGCAAGCAGTGGACCCCGGGCAAGATTCCGACTTACCTTGCGTGGGTATCCACAACATCCCTGTTGGATCTACCGCATAGCCGGTCAACCAGCAGTTAAGTGGGCCAACACAAGGGGGCATACATACCCCATGTGATCACTCGGGCAAGCGCTATGTCTTCCCGAGGAGAACATGGAGGGGTTTCCATGTGAAGGAGCATGTGCGCCTTCTCTTTTACCCCGAGTCAGTCGAGTGGCTCTGATGTTCCGGATAAAAGAGAAGGGTGGGTATGCACCAAGTGGCGTACCGCTCGATGCATACCCTATACTATAATCTAGAATAGAATAGCTTGAGAAATTTGAGGGTACTGCATGTACATACAGTACCCTCAATCGGGGGCGGGACCGATCTCCCAATCGCGGTGGAGTCGGAGTCCACAATCGACCCCCGAAATACTATAGCGTAACATAGCATACCGTAGCACGGCATACAGTGCCGTCAAAAGAACAAGATTGGAGTGAGCCTCTCCCAAGCAGCTAAGCTCTTAGGGAGTCAGGGGTTCCACCAGTGAGATCGGCGAGGAGGGTGCCCCTCCCTTTGACGCCTTTTTTATATGTGTAGCACCTCTTTACCCCATGGGTTACCCTGCCGTTCGCTACCGACCAAGCTCACCCCTGCGAGAATATATTCCAACTTTTTGAAATACACAGCTTGCCGAGGCGAGTGGAGAAGCAATCCAGAGAGGAGGGTTCGGTTTTTAGTCCTAGGTACCGAAAAACTAGTATGCATAACCGCCAACCCTAAAACGTGGGCCGCGGGTCTGGCTCTTTAGTCCCGGGACCAGAAGACCGGTATACAAACCTCCTAAAAAACTGGAGGAGGGAACCACGTGTGATTCCAACCAGGGAATCACGTATGGTTCCAGCCGTGCACTGTCAGGGGAGCCACGGGTGGTTCCGCCAGGGAACCACGTGTGGCGCCGAGATGCACCCTCCTCTCTAGATTTCTTCCTTATTCATTGATTATCAAAGAAGTTCAGAGAGGAGGGGGGTAGACGGCAGGCCTTGGTCAATAGACTGTGCCAACCCAAGGGAATTTTGGTACCCCACGGCTCGTATTCGGCGACAAACCCCCTCTCTGAATTTCTTCCTTATTCATTTATTATCAAAGAAATTCAGAGAGGAGGGGATAGCTGTGGCGAGCCTCATCGGCTCTTTGGGTCAATGGTTACAGCTATCCTTGGTTGGAGATCAGATTTGAGTCTCGCATTGATGCGAGGCTCGACGGTCAGTTCCGTCCTCCGCCCGCAAAAGGCGAGGCGAGATCCTCACTCCCTAGAGGCCTCCTCTCTGAATTCCTTCTTTTTAAACTTTTGACTATCTGTGACGTATAACGCGTAAAAGAAGCA
>CAYJUQ010000005.1:17256-26555 GCA_964373425.1 uncultured Candidatus Saccharibacteria bacterium | reverse complement strand
GGCGCGATCTGCGACCAAAACGTGAATACCGGCGAAAGCTGTGCGTTTTTCTGTATGCAGTTTACCTCGAACACCGCCTGCAACAGCGTCTGCAGCCCACTCCTTAGCGCAAGCGTACCGTTTAATAATGTTTCTGCTGAATGTCAGCAATGCCTCGTTGCGAATGGCATCGTTGTTGAGCCTGCGGTGGATCTCACGCGTGACGACCCCGGAGACAATGACAACAGTGTTGATTTAGATAAAGTGGATCTCTGCAAGTGCGGCCCTCCTTCCGCAAATGGGCTTGTCTGCGCTGGACAAAACTGTGGTGCCGATGCGCCTGCGCCCGCATCAGGCTGCAACAACTTTTTGCCGCTGCCATAAAAGTATAACAATGGTGAAGAAAAGAACACTAAGGTCGTTCTTCCAGAATGGAGTATCAATCGCTCCGTGAAGCAATATCGTCACCGCTATTGCTACAAGAGCCGCCGCAAAAGTCGTGCGGTTTTTGTTTTGTGATAGATGTGTCATTTTTTGCAAAGAACGGATGAACACCCATAAAAATCCTACAAAACCGATGAGACCGGTTTGAAGCCAGAACGCGAGGAAGAGGTTATGGGGGTAGGGGACCGCCCATTCAGGATAAGGCTCCGGGAAACGCGATTGATACGCAAGGTAATACTCTTGAAACGTGCCAAGACCAATCCCCCAAAACGGATGGTCTTTTAATATGGCGAGTGCCGTTTTCCAGATGACAAAACGGCTTTGGGAAGAAGCTGGGGACTCGTCGAGTAATGCTGTGCCAATGGATGAAGTCGCAAAGATCGGCAAAAGAACCGAAATAAGAAATACGCAAATCAGAAAGCTGATAATGACCTTTCTTTTATGTGGTGCTCCGAATGGCGCATAGAAAAGTGCAAGAAAAAGAGTGGCGCCAAGAACCCCAAACCAAGCCCCATGGGAATAAGTAAGGTAGAGTGCGGCGACAATACTTGCCGTCGCCACCATCCAAAATAGCTTGCCGTACGTAGTGGCGGTAGACCAAAGACTTGAAACGGTGAACACGAGGAGCGGCGCGAGATACATGGCAAGATAATTGGGGGACTCGTAAAACGCGCGAAGACGTCCATCGTAGGTGAGGTTGCCCGAAAAAAAGTAGCCCAACGCAATAAATGAAACCGCAAAACCAGAAAGGGATAACGCCGTGAGGGCACATGCGAAGGTGCGGGGTTTCGCCAATAAGGACTGGAGGACGATTATGAAAAGTAGCGAATCGAAGAAAAAGGCCTTGAAAATCCCAAGGCTTTTAAATGTATGTGGCGTAACAAATATTGAGATAAGTGCGCCAAGAAAGATAAGTGCAAATGGAAACCAAAGAGAACCGAGGATAGTTTTTAGGTTATCCTTCTTCGCATCCTCCTTCATCAAAGATTTCGGAAGGAGACAGTAACGCTTCGGATAGACTATGTAAGTTTTAAGTTTGAGTAATCTTTTGACTGGAGACTGGAGACTGGAGACTGGAGACATTCTTTTAAGCCATAGAAGAAACAGGATATAGATCATCGCTTCCAAAAGCGTGGTGGGGATACCATTAAGACCGAAGAAGGGAAACCAAAACTCAAAACGGACAAGATACGTGGGGAGAAGGAGAAGAATGAGATATATGCCGAAATCCAAACGACGCCATGAAAGTATGGTAAATACGAAAAGCCAGCTAATGAGAAGAGTAAATTCTATAGGGGAAGAAAGATAGTAAGACATTGAAGTGTACAACCAATAAAGGATAGTTAACAATGAATCGCTAGCGGCTAATGGGGCGGTGGGATGCGTAGTGATTTTTTGTGTGTGGTATCAGATATGCTATCTGCAATTGCAAGCACAAACATAAAAAGTGGGAGGATCGTCGGCGAATAAATGGGAACTTCAAAAAAGGAATGAACGGTAAAATAGGTGAGCGAGCCGATAACGCCTATGCCAAGCATCGTACGTTCAGAAGAAGTCTTGCGGAGCACCATCTTGAAAACATTAATAAAGGTGCCGAAAATGAGGGTTACCCATAAAATCAGTGCACCAACCCCCATCTCCGCCCAAAGATCTAAGTAGGTATTATGCGTATTAATTGGGGAACGGTAGGGGCTCGAGGGGTCAACAACGAGCGGAAAGTTGCCTATACCGACGCCAAAAAGTGGAGCACGTACTATGGTGTCTCGTGCAACCCCCCATACAAAAAGCCTCCCGAGGTTCGACCCCTCTTGCGGATCAAAGCTCGTACTCAATCGTCCGACAACGGTATTGTCCCCGGAAAAACCGCGTCCCAATGAGAAAAAAATAAGCGCTACTACGCCAAGGACTAAGATGAGGTTCGCCGGACGGAGGGGGATACGGAAAAGGGCAAGCGCCAGCACGAGACCAAGTGACGCGAAAAACGCGAGGTACGCACCACGCGAAAAGGTAAAAAATAGGGCGCTAAGAAGAATGGTGTAGAGAAAAAAAGGAATTGGTTTTGCAAATGGCGTGGAGAAGAAGTCTCTTCCCTGTTTTGCCGTTGCAACAAGGAGACGCGGGATGAGAAATGGAATAACCATACCTATGTAGAATGCGAATGTATGCGGGTCAGGAAATGGCCCTAGCGCACGGACGTAGGGCATGCCGCCAATATCAACAAGCCAGCTCTTGTGGCGAACCACGAGTTTTGCCGTTTCGTTTCCGTAAAAGAATGGGCCGCTACGCTCTATAAAACTCGTTACCGCATCAACCCCCACAATGTATTGACTTACATACTGGAAAAGTCCAAAGAGTGAAACAGTGAAGGCCGAGAGGGTAACGAGCTCGACGAGACGAGTGGAGTCTTCAAATCCCCTTACCGTCTGCCTGATGACAAAAAAAAGCGGGAATATGGAAACGAATACAAAAAGCTTCCTCAGCCCCCAAAGAGGCTCCTCTGCCCCAAAGAGCGAGATGGCCGCAACGCACAAAAAAAGGAAGAGTACTTTCTCGCCCCATGTAATCTTAAGTGGGGTAGCGCCCTTCTTCAACAACACGATGGTCCCAAAAAAAAGAAGTAAAATAAAAACCCTGCTTGAGGCAAGATCAATGCCAGAAGTGGGATTTATCGCGGGGAGAAAAGGGAGGGTGAAAACGAATAGAAAAACACTTATCCGGAGGGGGTCAGACAGCGGACGTAGCGCCCGAACGAGTTGGAGACGTAAAAAAAGTGAGATCATCGCGCGTAATACCTCGTATACTATAGAGGACGGAGAGGTAGATCGCGGCGCCAAGCAGTATGAGCACAGGAGGTGAAACAAAATCCGCAAGAACAAGGAGGGCTCCCGCCATTACCAACGAACTAAAAAGTGATTTTACGAGGCGCGTACTTCTCGGGATATACTTTACCTCGCGAATAATAATGATGAGGAGAAGACTGGTTATCATTACCTCGGTGATCGCTGTGGTCGCCGCAGCTCCATTATAGCTGAAACGGGGAATCGCGATAATGTTGGCGACAATATTAAACACCATGCCGGCAAAATATACGAGACTCGCAGGTATCTGCTTATTAATGGCGATTACTACATTACCAACGAGAGACCCGAGAAAAATAAACCAAATCGCAATGAGAAGCCATCGAAAAACGCTTGTTGCTTCAAAGAACGCTGATCCGCCAATGATGCTGACTATCCACGGTGCGACAAACCATCCCCCAAACACAATCGGGGTTGCGGCGATAACAAGCATATCGAATGCTCGTTGGAAAAGCGAGGTGAATAATGTTCGTTCCAGAGGCCAAAAGCGTGAAAAAAGGGGGAAGAGAATCCCTACGAACATTGCAGGGAAAAAGATGACCGATTCCAAAAACTTGTACCCAAGATTGTACACCCCCACATCGCGCGCATCTTTTAAAATGGAAAGCATGATGATGTCGATTTTAAAATAGATGAGCGTGAAAATGAGTGATGCAGCGATGGGGAGCGCCCGGATAAGTACCGCTCTCCAGTACCGAAGGTCTATCGCAAACGTAAACGGGGTGTAGCGCCGAGAGGCAAAAAGGTTAATGAGAAACATGAGAAAACCAGCGAGAACCGCGGCGACTACGAACATGGTAAGACCTTTGTATGTGAAGAAGAGTATAAAAAAGAAGAGGAGCTGGAGCATGCGACTTGCAAGTTCCGCAAACGCAGGCCACTCAAGATGCATGTGTTTTTGGAATACGCCAAGGAGTACCTGGCTCGTACTAAGGAAGAAGTAAACGGGCAGTGTAAGAAGGATTATGTACTTTGTCTCGAGCGAGTAGGGAAGCGGGGCAAGAAAGAGTATGATCGGCACAAAACCGAACGAGGCAATAAGCGACACAATTCTCAGCGAGATAAATTGCGAAACAATGGCCCGTTCATCGCTCCCCTCGCGGGAAATCTCACGAGTCATGAGCGAATAAAGACCGAGGTCGGCAAGACCAGAAAATAGGTACCCAAAGGCGAAAGCGGTAGAATAGATGCCAAACTGTTCTGGCCCGAGCGCACGCGCAATAAGCGCAAAACTCAAAAACGCAGCAACGCTCCCGAGTATTCGAGCGACGCTCGCGATAAGGGTATTGGATATGATGCTTCGCTGGAACATGAAAAAAAGGCGTTTTCACCACACGCCAGAAAAAGAAAATTAGGTAACATTCGTCATGCGATCATGCATAACTATTTGCTAACGAGCGAGAGAAATACAAACTCCCGTTTGCAAGGAACCTCAGGGATACGGTTTCACTACGAGCCGCCGCTCTGGTTCCTCGCCGATACTCTCGGTGATAACATCTGCGTATGACGCAAGTTCAAGATGAATAATACGACGCTCATAGCTCGACATGGGTTTTAGCATCAAAGGACGCTTTTCCTTCACAACACGCTCTGCGATTTTTCGCGCGATTTCCCGAAGCATTACATTTGCCTTCTCGCGGTAGTGATTTACATCAAGATCTAAAATAAGTGGCGTATCAATGGGAAGTTTTTTTATGATCATCAGTTGCGCAATGCGCTTAAACGAGGCGAGGTTTTGACCTCGATACCCAATGAGCAGTTCGGGCTCGTTCACCTCAACCATCACATGAACCGCCCCACCCTCGAAGCTCACCACCGTCTCTCCTTCAAATCCCATGAGCTCCAGGAGTTTTTCGACGGTTGTTTTGACGAGATTAGGGATGGATGGATCGGTCATCATGGTTTTGATTTGCTTTGAGAGTAACTACGGGGAGGAGTTGCTGCCCGATAGAAAAAAGTGTTGAGGTAAGCCAGTAAAGCCCAAGTCCTACGGGGAAGTTCCAGAGTATCACTACGGTAAAGATGGGCATGAAAAAGGTCATTTGATCTTGAAACGCGCGGGAGAAATCGGCATTTCCTCCGGGTGGGGAGGTTCCTCCTTTCAAGGGAGCAAGGCGGGGGAGGGTTTTTGACTGAACAAATTGGCTCGCACCTGCAAGAAGCGCAATGAGAATCCCAAAAAATGTTGCGGATGATTTTAGTGATAAGTCAATGAAATTGAAAAGGAAAGGATGAATCGTATCTGGACTCGGGACAAACGTATAAAGGAGTGAAAGGTTTTTTGCGTCAAGCCCTTTTAAAAATACTTGGTAGAGCGCAATGAATATAGGAAGCTGAATAAGGATAGGGAGGCACCCAGAAAAAGGGTTGATCTTGTGCTTTCGGTAAATATCCATAACGAGACGGCTTTGCTTTTCTTTGTCGTTCTTGTGTTTTTCCTGAATCTCACGAATCTCTGGCTGGAGAAGCGCAAGAGCTTTTTGAGAAGTGATTGCCTTTTGAGATAGCGGGAAAAAAACGAGACGTATGAGACAGGTGAGCAGCACGATCGCGATACCAAAATCATTCCCGGGGATGAGGTTGTAAAATACAATAAGGCCGTTGAAGAGGGGACGAAAGAATATCTCATGAAATATAGTGGTAAAAAATTCCATGGAGAATGTCAGGAGGAACGAGCGAATGGATGGCAGGAGAGAAGACGTTTCATGGCATAGCGTATTCCTTTCGATATGCCGTATTCCCGGATGACGCTGACTGCAAAATCGGAGCACGTGGGAGAAAATCGGCATCCTATCGTGGGCGGGAGAAAAAAACGGACCACGCCATGATCAGGCGAGATCGTCTTTTGGTACATACGGATGAAGGTGATTAATACAAAACCCATAGTTCGTCTTCGTGTTTATTTTTATTCAAGAAATGGCTCGATCTCTTCCCGGAATCGTTCCGCGAGTCTACGCGGAGAGAGCATGAATGTTCCCTTAGCCGGACGAATCATTATGTCGACACTCTTTATGGTGGAGATTTTAAGGTGTGGCTGGATGAGACCCATAAGTCGCCGCCTGAGAAGGTTCCGTACGGTTGTTTTTTTAGCAACCTTGGCGCTCATAAGGAACCCGAAACGGGAAACGCCAATACGATTCGGCTTTATAATAACAGTAAAATGCTGCCGCGTCGCGTACTCCCCAAACGCGAAGAGCCTAGTTATGTCTTTCTTTGGAAGACGGTTCTTTCGAGGAAGCATAGTGGGGTGAGATAAAAATACGCCGCGCTAGACGGTGAGGGAAGAACGATGCTTTCGCCGACGTCGTCGTAACACATTTCTTCCCTGTTTCTTCCTCATCCGCACCAAAAACCCGTGTTTCTTCTTCCTCTTCCGTTTCTTTGGTTTGAATACAATCGCCATAGAGATTACTGTTATACGATTAGGGAAATCACCATGATACAATTATCTAGAATAGCAAAAAACAAACATGGAGTCAAACAAGAGAAGAAAAGCTTTTTAAAACAGTTCTCCACAGGTTCTCCCCAGAATTATAAACAGTTGGGGCGTTTGACACTGTTTTGTGGATACACTTCAATTGTGGTATATATATCATTGTAAGATATTAAAACAGGGGGTACCCCTTACTCGATGTATGTCAAACGAAGAGCTCTGGCAAAACGTTCTTGCAGAAATCGAACTCTCTCTCTCGAGGGCAAATTACGTTACGTGGTTCCAAAATACACGAATACTCTCAAAAAAAAGCGGTGTGATTACGTTGGGCGTACCAAACGGCTTCACGAAAGAGTGGCTCGAAAATAAGTATAAAAAAATGGTGCTCCGTGGGCTACGGAATTTCTCACGCGATGTACGCACCGTTGAATACACTATCGCACCGCCGGCAGATACCCATACGAAATTCCCTTTGCTCAAAAAACATATGGACGATAACGGCGGCAGAGAAGAGTCGCTCCCCTTTGAAAATATAATTAATAAAGAAACTGGTCTCAATAATCGTTACACGTTCTCCTCGTTCGTGGTCGGCCCCTCGAATGAACTTGCGTACGCCGCGAGCTGGTCGGTTGCAAAAAAACCGGGGTCCACCTACAACCCTCTTTTTATTTATGGTGGAGTTGGTCTTGGGAAAACACACTTACTACAGGCAATCGGCAATGAACTCAAAACAACGAGGTCTTCAAAAAATATTCTCTATTGCACTTCGGAGAAATTTACGAGTGATTTGGTGGCAGGTATCCACGATCGTAAAATAGATGAGTTCAAAGAGCGTTATCGGAAAATTGATGTGTTAATTATCGATGATATACAATTTCTTGCGGGGAAGGAAAAAACACAAGAAGAGTTCTTCCACACATTCAATGAACTCCATGCAGAGAATAAACAAGTTATACTTTCCTCTGACAGAGCCCCAAAAGCGATCGCAACGCTTGAAGAACGGCTTCGCTCCCGTTTTGAGGGAGGTATGATCGCCGATATCGGTGTGCCGGAACTTGAAACACGTATTGCAATCCTCAAAACAAAAATTCAAGAGCGGGGGATTAAACTGGAAGATGACGCCGTGACGTTCATCGCAACAAATATCCAAAAGAATATTCGTGAACTTGAAGGGGCGCTCAACCGAATTGTAGCGTCCGGAAAACTTAATGGGAAAGTGATATTCACAAAAGAAGATGTGGAGCGTGTGTTGAGTTCGCTCTTTGGCGGCAGTCGACGCACCATCTCTTTCAAAAACGTACTCAAGGCAGTAGCGCAGTTCTACGAAATTAGTGAAAAAGAGCTCCTCGTGAAGGATAGGAGAAAAGAAATTGTATACCCTCGACAGGTTGCGATGTTCCTTATGCGGGAGGAGTTAAAATATTCGTACCCGTCTATTGGCAAGAAGTTTGGAGGGAAAGACCATACCACGGTAATGCATGCGGTAGAGAAAATTACCCGAGCGATCAAAAACAATGACACTACAATAGAAGAAGATATTAATTGTATTAAGGAATATTTAAGTCAGGGTTCTCCTCTTTAAAAGGGTATACTATATGCGAAACATGTGGGAAATATGTGGAACTGTTGCGGATTATTTTTGCTCGTAATGGAACGACGGAGTAATGTGCGGACTATAACGTGTTTCTTCCCATGTTTTTACTCTCTTTTTCCTCTTTATATACACATAAAAAAACGGGTTACTATGCCTTTTTTAAAGCTAAAAATATATTGGGGGATAAAAAGGGGAAGTAATAACAACAACTATTAATTTATTTATTTCTTTATTAGTATAATAAATATATGCGTGTACTTTGTTTGCAAGAAAATTTAAAAGAAGGTGTTCTTCTTGTAGAACGAATTGTGGGGAAACAAGTAACCCTTCCTATTCTTAATAATATCCTTATTGAAACCGAAAAAGCCGGACTACTTCTTTCTGCGACTGATCTTGAGATAGGAATACATGTGAAAATTGCAGCAAAAATTGAAAAACCCGGGAAGATAAGCATACCGGCAAAGGTACTTGCAAACTACATTACAAATCTTCCCAATAAAAAAATTTCTTTAGAGTTGAAACAAACAACACTGGAAGTTCAAACCAATGGATATCACGCATCATTTCAAGGACAATCACCCGAAGACTTTCCTATTATCCCCACAATAAAAAAAGAGACTACATACACTCTTCCCCAAAAAACACTTCGTCACGCGTTGGAACGGGTAGTAGGAATGACAAGTCTTTCGGAATCCCGACCGGAGCTTACCGGTGTCTATGTTATTTTTGAAAACAATGTAGTGCGGTTTGTCGCAACCGATAGTTTTCGTCTTGCAGAAACAACAATTGTTACCTCACAGAGTTTTCCGAAAGAGTCATTTATTCTTCCGGCAAAGAGCGTGCTTGAAATTGTTCGTGTAATGACAGGTGAATATGGGGAAGAAATAATCATCGCTCCTCAAAAAAACCAACTTCTTTTTGAAATAGGTAATATTAAACTCATTACACGGCTTATCGAAGGAGAATATCCGAACTATCAAGAGATTATCCC
>CAYJUQ010000005.1:13324-17156 GCA_964373425.1 uncultured Candidatus Saccharibacteria bacterium | reverse complement strand
ACTTGGCACGCGTGTCCCAAGATACGTATTCTCGAGAAAGAAGTCTATTTGGTTGATACCGAGCGGGACTCGGAGGAACGTTATCACGGTGATGTTCCCCCCGCGCCCTACTCGTTCAAATGCTTGGTTGAGAATAGCAACGTACGGTTTCGTAGAGGAGGGAGACGATGGGGGAGGGAGCGAAGAAGTCGGGATTTGGGAAGACACAACGTTCCTGAAAGAAGAGTTTTGCACCCATTCTTTTACGCTCTTTTCCCAATTCTCAAACTGTGCATCCTTTGTGTGAGGGATAGTACCAAGAGGATCGCGTGGGTTCACCCAGTAGAGGATAGAATGGATTTCTTTCACCTCCCGCTCTTCTTGAAGCCACGGCGGCGTTGCCTCAGTCGCTTCCTCACCGGTTCTTGTATCGATTCGCAAAGACCGAGTTATTAAAAAGTCGCCATTTAAATGAGCTTTGGCTACATTTCTTGGTTGGGGGGAGTGAAACTCCTCTTTTTTGTTTTCCCGATCAAGCGCGTAGCGCATCATTTCATGCCAAATAGGGGCGGCGACGTACACCCCATCGGCTTTATCACGCATTGGTTTATTATCGTTGTTCCCTGCCCATACCCCAACGACGAGAGAAGGAGTATACCCCACTGTCCATCCGTCGCGGTATTCTTGAGTAGTTCCTGTTTTTACCGCTACCATATGGTCTTGGATGAAAAGTTTTGAGCGGGATCCAAAAATAGGACTCCGTGCCTCTTCGTCAGAGAGGATACTGGAGAGGAGGCGTGCGGTTTCTTCGTTGATGACACGTTCTCCTTCTCCTTGGATGTACGATTCAACAACCTCTCCGTCAGGACGCTCGATTTTTAAAATAGAGGTGGGGGCGTACCGCACGCCGTCGTTCGCAAAGACACCGTATGCCGATGCAAGATCAAGGAGCTTTACCTCGCCGCCTCCCAATACAAGCGCGAGGCCATACCGATCACGATCGTTGAGCGTGGTGATCCCCATACGTTTTGCAAGGTCTATCGTGTCGTTTACTCCCGCAAGGTAAAGAACTTTTACCGACGGCACATTAATTGATCCTGCGAGCGCAGTGCGGATACTGACCGGTCCCCGGAATTTGCCATCATAGTTTTGCGGTTTGTAGCTTGGGGTCCCCGGCAACGCGAATTCCGTTTCTACATCGAAAAGAATAGTTTCCGGTGGGTACCCCTTCTCAAAGAGCGTCGCGTAGGCGAAGGGTTTAAATGCCGAACCGGGTTGCCGCGGACGGATCGCCACATTCACATTCCCGTCGTGTGTCTCATCAAAGTAGTCGCGCGATCCCACCATGGCGAGAATTTCTCCTGTTGAAGGGCGCAGTGTGACGAGCGTGGCATTCGTTGCGCCAAACCGTTTCTGATTTAGATCACCATACTTTTCGATCACCTCCTCTGCCTTTTGTTGGAGTTCCCAATCGAGGGTGGTCGTGATTTTAAAACCACCCTCCCGCAGTTCTTTGTCGCTATATCGTTCCTCGAGTTGTTCGCGTACGTACATCACAAAGTGCGGCGCTCGGATCGCCCGTGTTGATTTTCGAAAATTCACCGTTTCTCGTTTTGCCTCCTCGCCCCTTTCTTTCGTGATATACCCCTGTGTGATCATGCGCTCGATAATGTAATTCTTTCGTGCCTCGAGCTCATCCCGATGCGATCCATAAGGGGAGTAGTACGTCGGTGCTTTTGGGAGTGCGGCGATGTATGTTGCTTCCCCGAGAGTGAGGTCCTTCGGGTGCTTCCCGAAGAATGTTTCACTCGCGGCCGCGATTCCGTAGGCATTCGAGCCGTACGAAATTTGGTTGAGGTAGAATCCGAGAATGTCGTCTTTGGAGTAGCGAAGCTCCACCTCGATTGCGAGAATCGCCTCTTTCACCTTCCGACGGAAGCTTCGTTCTGAAGTGAGAAGCGAGTTTTTAATAAACTGCTGTGTGATGGTTGACCCCCCCTGCTGGATTTCGAACTTTCGTAAGTCTCGAAGAGCGGCACGGAATATTGATTTAAAATCAATGCCAAAGTGGTGGTAGAAATCATCATCTTCTGCAACAACCGTAGCATCCTTCACATATTGCGCAATATCTTCAAACGTGACTACCGTTCGTTTCTCTTCCCCGTAGATATCATAGAGAAGGACCGTGCCAGTTCGATCGTAGATTTTTGAGGATTCTATGATTTGCCGTTCCTCAAGTTTTTCGGGATTGGGGAGGTCACGCGCAACGTACGCAAAGACGATGAGCGTAGAGAAGAGGAAAAGAAATCCGGCCCCGAGAGAGAGCCTTACCAACCTTAAAAAGACGTGCCGCACGTCTTTTCTTGTTGAGGATCCTTTATGGCGTGTAGATCTCACAATATTTCTCTAACACAAAGTTATTGGAGGTTCAACTTCGTTTGACCTTGCCGCCCTCCTCACGATACTATATGAGTATTATTACCTATGAAACACGCACTCCTTCACGATATCTTTTCGCGCGGGGTGGCGAGCGTCATCGACCGCGCAGTAATCGAGAAAAGTCTTGCGAAGAGAAAACTTCGGATCAAGCACGGTATTGATCCGACTACTCCCTCGCTTCACTTGGGGCACGCGGTAATTTACCAAAAACTCCGTACGCTTCAGAAGCTCGGGCATACCATCGTTTTCCTCATCGGGGACTTCACCGCTCGTTTCGGTGACCCAACCGAGCGGCTCGAAACAAGAAAACTCCGTACGAAGAGAGAAGTGAGGAATCTTGCACGGCCGTACATTGGCGAGATCGGCAAAATCCTCGATCTCACTCGAACCGAGATACGCTATAACGGCGAGTGGTACGATCGTATGCGCCCGGAGGAGTTCATTCGCCTCTTCAGTCATTTTACCGTGAACCGAATGCTTGAGCGCGACATGTTTGCAACGCGTATGAAGGCGGGCGCGGAAGTTCGGCTTCACGAGGTGCTCTACCCGGTCTTGCAGGCCTACGATTCGGTGGTGCTTAAAAGCGACCTCACCGTTATTGGTGAGGATCAACTTTTCAATGAACTCCAAGCGCGAAAACTCCAGAAAGATTTTGGCCAGTCCCCTCAGGGGATTATCGCGATGAAACTCCTTATTGGTACTGATGGAGTAAGAAAAATGAGTCAGAGCCTCGGGAATGCAATCGGTATTAGAGAAGACGCACTTTCCCAGTACGGGAAAATCATGTCCATCCCCGATACCCTTATCCCGCACTACTTTGAACTTGTGACACCGTTACCACTGGGGGAGCTTAACCGTATTACGAAGGAAGGAGCGATACATCCGCGGGATACGAAAGCTCATCTTGCGCGAGAAATTATCACTTCATTCCACGGGGCAAGATCCGCAAAGGAAGCAGAAGCTGAATTCAACAGGATTTTCCGCGATAAACAGCTCCCGAGCATCCTCCCAGAGAAGCGGATGAAACGGGGGGGTTATCCGGTTGAAGAGCTCCTTATGAAGCTCGCTCTCGTCCCTTCAAAATCACATGCGAAGCGTCTCTTGAGGGAGGGTGCAGTGGAGATAGACGGGGTTTTGCTTCGGCAATCAAAAACCGAGGTAGCGGTTATAAAACCACTTATCATCCGTGTGGGGAAGAAAACGTTTGTCAGGATAGTGCCATCCCCGTAACATAACACTCACTCTTTGATTCTTCGATTCGGGCTGAAGCCCGATTTTTTAAATGCTATGTCTTCTCCAATAAGAAATTCGTCTGCCCTGCGGATGTGTTTTACCGCATGGATGCCTGTATCTATTACCACGGTCTTTTTAAGCAAAAGCGGACTGCAGACCCGAAAGTCTTACAGCCCGCTCG
>CAYJUQ010000005.1:0-13224 GCA_964373425.1 uncultured Candidatus Saccharibacteria bacterium | reverse complement strand
CTTCTTCTTCGGATGGTTCATCCGGTTCATTCGCTCTTACCCATCCGGTTGCACCATAACTTTCCTGTTGTTTTAATACCTCTTTCTCGCCAAACATTTTTTGTATAGTTATATTTATTGAATTATTGACGATTCGACCTGGTATTCTATCGCCAATCCAATATATCCTTTTTTCTTTGATAAGTCATTGCGTTTCACGTGTCAAGGCCCTTGCGGTTTTATACCCCCGTTCTATTGGTGCCGCAATGAACTTTTCAACCAACGTGAGGAGAATAATAATAGGGAAGATGAACGAGTCGGTACGGTTGCTAAAGGTCATACGTCCGGGAAACCTCGTTTCCCAAAAGAGATTGTGCGAGTTCAGCCATAATTTTTCATGCCACCCTCGTGAAGTACGCCACAGATCGCAAGCGCTAATGCATCTGCTGCATCATCCGGGGTAGGCGCTCGAGAGAGGTTTAATATTAACTGCACCATTTTTTGTACCTGCTTTTTATCTGCCCTTCCATCTCCTGTCACTATCCGTTTTACCTCAAGCGGCGTAAATTCTTTGAGTCGAACTCCGTGTCTCCCCGCCTCAAGTAGGAGCACGCCTCTGGCTTCCGCAACCGTGATCACCGTCTTCACGTTTTTAAATGCGAATAGTTTTTCAATCACTACGAGCTCTGGGCGATGATCCTTCAGAAGGAGAGAAAAACGCCGGGCGATTTCATTAAGATTGGCCGCTGTCTCCTCGAGTGGATTTGTATGGATAGTTCCCCATGTGACCCCCCGTAGTTTCCCGCCTCCTACTTTTTCAATAACACCAAATCCGGTGAGGCGCGTGCCGGGGTCAATACCTAAAATTATCATAGCTTCCTAGCTTCCTAGCTTCCTAGCTTCCTAGATCCACTACTTATAGGCCTAGAAAGCTAGAGCCTAAGAAGCTAAATTTGAGTATATCTCTTGTACGTCCTCATTTTCAGCAAGTTCTCCAAAGAGCTTTTCGAGCATCTGCCGTTGTTTCTCGTCACTCGGCGAAACCCCTTCTTTCGGCACCCAATGAAGCCCGCTTGACAGTATCTTGTATCCTTGGTGATGAAGCTTCTGTTTTACCGTCTCAAGCTCGTGCACCGCACTATAGATTTCGAGCATATCGCCGTCCCATTTCACATCTTCCGCTCCCGCATCGATCATGGCAAGCTCCGTTCCTTCACGATCCATGTTTGCGGGAGGAACAATGTTTAGCTGGAGTACGCCCCTCCGCTCGAACATCCATCGTACGCTTCCTTCTCCCGCAAGCTTACCCTCATATTTCCCTAAGACACTTTTAATGTCTCCGAGTGTCCTGTTTTTGTTATCGGTGATTGCCTCGATAATGAGCGGTATGCCGCCGGGACCATACGCTTCGTAACTTACCGATTCAATCGCCTCTCCACCGATTTCTCCCGTACCTTTTTTTATCGCACGTTCGATATTGTCCTTCGGCATATTGAATGAGCGTGCGTTTTCAATCGCATCACGGAGTTTCGGGTTCATTATTGGATCTCCACCTCCTTCTTTGACGGCGATGGTGATGATACGCGAAAGCTTGGAGAAGATTTTCCCTTTCTTCGCGTCTTCCAGCGCCTTTTTGTGTTTTATTCCTGCCCAATGAGAGTGTCCCGACATTGAAGTAATCGTATACAATTTGTTTATTCTATAGGTGTTTCAAAAGAATCCGCGGCGGAGACTAGTATAATATTATCTCCGGTTCCGGGGAGTGTCAATCAGTGATTACATCTCTCCGTTTTGGATACATCCATGATATAATAAGAAGCAAGCGCATGCATGTGAGATAATGATACTCATCATAGGGCGAGATACTATCGTGTTCTATTTCTCTAAAAAACAGATCTCTTCCGAAGCATTGCAGACATGCAGTTTTGCTGTTCTTAAAGATGAGCTTACGAAGAAAAAAGAAGTAGAGAAACAGTTAAAATCAATCGATCTTTTACTTTCGCTCTCCCCATCGGAATACCGTGAGAAAGAGTACAGCCGTATGTACCTTGCGCTTGAACGGTATGTGACCGAAGAGCAGCCGCACCATCATATATCGAAAGAGAAGCTTCGGGAGACCATTTTTAATACATGCCGCGCTGATCGCGCACAGGGCGATTTCGCGCTTCTTTTCCTCCCCTCCTCCTTTAAGCGAGTGCGCATGTTCGAACGATTTGTTGACCTACTCCTTCTTCGTGCGCATACATATCTTGACGGAGAACGGTACAACGATTACATAAAGACGCTTGAAGAAAGAATTGGTATTTCGCCGCGAGCCACCGGAGAAATATCATGGACACCACTCGAAGAAAAATTCAGGAAGGGGACGCCGGGTAAGCGCGAGTATGAAATTGAAGCATCTTTAAAGGATATCATTGGTTCGCTTGCCCAGCTTCTTGTAGGAGCCGTTGACAGCCTCCGCACTGAAATGGTGTTTCAGGAAGCATATCGTGAATTCAGGGAGCGATTCCATTTTCTTGAAGATACATCTGACATTCTTCGTATTGTGCCGAAAGATTTCTTGAAAGAGGAACAGGTAAGTATACTCTCACGGCCGAAACTTGAGGAGAGGGTCAAGCACCGCACACAAGAACTTAACTACACGCTTATGCAACTTCAAGAAGAGAAGCAAAAGCTCGCCAGGGCACTTGAAGAGTTGCAGGCAGTGGATCGCGCGAAAGGAGATTTCATCGCGGTGGTTTCACACCAATTCCGTACCCCCCTTTCGATTATCCGGTGGAGCGTCGAGCTTTTAGTTGGTGATCTTGAAAGAGCCACCATCGATCCTAAGAAGAGAGATGAGCTTTTCGCACAGTTGGCTACCATTCACGCGAAAGCCGTGTTCCTCATCAATATTCTTGAAGATGTGTATGACGTCCTTGCACTTGAAGGGGGGACCATGCGGATCGAGCGAAAACCGAGCCAGTTCTGGGAGATCATAAGTGATACGATGCGCAATTTAGAGAAAGAAGCCGCGCGTAAGCATATCAGTATTGAGTTTGATCGTAGTACGGTGCCGCTCCACGAAGTGTTAATTGATAGGCTTAAAATCAGCCGTGTCTGCGGAATTCTCCTTCGAAACGCGCTGCAATATACGCCGGAAGACGGCATCATCTCGGTTTCATTAAGCGAGGGGGTATATGGGGGTAAACCAGCAATCACTTGCACGATAAAGGATACCGGGATCGGTATTGCAAAAGAAGATATTCCCAAGCTTTTTGCAAAATTTTTCAGGACCAAAAATGCCATCAGGGCCGTTCCTGATGGCGCGGGATTAGGGCTTTACCTTGTGAAACGATTTGTGGAAGCGCACGAGGGAAAGGTTGCAGTGGAATCCGAGCTCGGTAGGGGGAGTAGTTTTATCTTTACCGTACCAACAGCATAGTGAGAGCGGCTCTCTTGGGTACAAAAACCGGGGGCTCATACCAGTTTTGTATTGGAGAAATTGTTCTACACTTTTGATTTCAGACGTTTCTTGAGAAAGACAATAAGCGAGGCTCCGCCGAGCGCAATTCCGCCAGCGAAGAGAAACGGCATCCACGAGCTTTTAAAAAGGGAAGGGGAGAAGCCCATCGATGCAAGCCGCCCCTTTTGATCACCCCAGGAGAGCGAGGGCACCCCCCCGTTTACTTTTTTGTTTCCTTCCGTTCCCTCACTTGCGGTAGCCAGCGTCTTTGACGTTTCTGATAGTGGAGCAACTATTGATGTGATCGTGCTTGATTCAGCATTATTTTCCACGGTTTCATTTTTGATAGTCTCTTCTTTTGATCCTTGGGCGGATGAGTGAGCCACATTTGTTGAGCCTGAAGTCGGAGTGCTCGTCCATTCCCATTCCATCCCGAAGCGGGCCGCTGACCACCCCTCTTTACTTTTTTCGTAGGTGACCTCATGGAGCACACGGCCATTCGGCCAGATGAGGCGCACTTCGTCCTTGTCATTATTAAGCGCAATTTTTGTTTGCGGCCTTGTAAACACTAAAAAGGAATGCGCGGTGATAACTGTTCCCGGAGGAAATACGAAAGGATTACTTCCTCCCTCACTATCATCTAGTTGCCAAGCGGAAAGATCAACCAATTCGCCCGATTCGTTCATAACTTCGATCCATTCACCTTCGCTATCTGCGCCAGATGAATTGGGGAGTATTTCATTGATGAACACGGTACTCGCGTAGTAAGGTTCGGTGATGGCAAGAGAGAGGGTGTCATACGCTTCGAGAGCGCCATCGTTTACAAGTATGGTAACGGTGTAGGTTCCTGTTTTTGTGTAGCTATGCGTCACCGTCTCTCCCGGAAGCGTAGTCCCATCGCCGAAGTCCCACCGAAATGTGAGCGTACCCCCATTGGGGTCATATGTATCCGACGCATCGAAGGTAAGCGTTTCTCCTACGGCAGCCCGCGTTTTTGTTACGGTGGCTGCAATGGCTGGCGGTGCATTCGCTGCGTTCGTCGTTGCGGGTGGCGCAGGAGACGATACCGGTTCGCTTGCCTCATCCGATACTGGATCCTGGTTTTCTATAATTGGAGCTTGGTTCTCTACAGTATATGGAGCACCCGGTGTACCTCCGGGCACCGATGATTCCTGCCAGTTCGTTCCATCATTTAACCCAAGCACATTTTTCTTTTCAAGCGTGTAGCCGTTCCCATCCGCACCCCACGTATTCTGGTAGGTGAGCGTATCGACTATCGCACCACTCGTATTGATGAGCGAAATTGTTTTTGACGTATTCGTGAGACTCATTACGGTGTCAATAACGGTTCCCGGAAACCCGGGGTGATCTCGAAGGAATGTTGCCGCATCATCAGTAAGGATGGCAAACCCGCCGGGAGGTATCACCATTGATCCCTGCCCGCCCTTTTCCGGCGGTATGTTTAAGAGGTGATTTGCGCCGTCATTAAATTTCCAGTCGGTAAGATTAATGGGGGCGCTTGAGGCGTTATGCAATTCCACCCATTCTTTTGAGAAGTATGTCCCATCGCTCACCTTCCCGCCGTTATCGGCGCTTTCAGGGTTATACATGATTTCGGTAAAAACAAGAGCTGGCGGTGACACCTCGCCTTTCACAGCGCCTCCTCCAAGGAGCGTTACGCCAAAAAGAATTACAATGATATGCACCCGTTTCATAGAGAAATGTTCCGTTATGGGAGATGGTGCATTGTATGTTCTCAATCGGTTTTTCGTCAAGCCCCACGATCATGGGTGGGGAGGGGAGGCTATACTCATCCACCCCTCTTTTTTTGAGCACCAAATTTTGAAGCATCAAAAAGTATGGTAGAATAAGGGAATATTATGGCGCTCACGAAAGACGATTTGGAAAAAATTTTACTGAAACGGCGCTTGAAAATCTCGTGAGCGAAGCAAAGAAGAACCTTCTCTAAGCGAATCACCGTTATCAAAAAAGAAAAAGAGACGGGTTATCCCGTCTCTTTTGGTTGCGTTGTTACATTAATCTGAAGTCCTTGTGCCATCTGTATCGTATCACCGTAGTTGATGGTGACAGCTTTTTTGTGAGTAAGCACGGGGAGGAGTCCGGCTGCGGATGCGATGAGGTTCCCGCTCTTCTTCCTGCCGCCAAACGCCATCCGTACTCCCGCACCAATACAAGGAAGGTTCACATAGGTGACTCCGCACTCCATCTCAAGTATGCCTTGGATTGCCTTCTGGATATCACCTGTCACAATCGATCCCGAAAGGCCATAGTCGGTATCGTTGTAGATGCGGAGCGCATCTTCAAAGTCATTCGCCGGGATGAGCGCAACGTGCGGTGCGAATACTTCTTCAGTGAGGCACCGACTTGATCTTCGCCACTGGCCAGTATAGACGAATGGGCCAAGCCAGTTTCCAGTTGCGGTTGGCCCGGGTTCATTTTCTCTGTCAACGAGAATCGCGAACCCCTCTTCGCGGGCGATTTGGTTGTAGCGTTTTCCTTTTTCAACCGCGGCCTTTGTGATCATCGGTCCATAGTACGTGGAGGAGTCAAACGGATCGCCTGTCTTTACGGCTTTTGCCGCTTCTTGGAATCGTTTCGTGAATTCATCGAAGATGGGCCGCTCAACGATAATCCGTCCACCGCTCACACAGCGCTGTCCCGCGGTTTTAAAGGCCGAAGCAAGGGCTGCGGCAACCGCACTCTCCATATCCGCATCTTTGAGCACCACCACGGCGCTCTTACTTCCCGTCTCAATCGTGCATACCTTGTTATCGTATTCAGCGACCGCACGTCTGATTTTTCTTCCAACCTCGTAGCTTCCGGTGAAAAGCACCACGTTGACATCAGGATGGTTGAGAAGCCGCCATCCCGTTTCATCACCTTGTCCTTGAAGAAGCTGGAAAACACCCCTGGGGATACCCGCCTCGTGGAAGAGATCGGTAATTTTCACTCCGCAGTATGGCGTCTCTTCTGATGGTTTCAGAATAACCGTATTTCCATAAACGAGCGGCAGTGCGATAAGCCAGAAGGGGATGGCAACCGGGAAGTTCCACGGCGTGATGGATACCACCACACCGCGCGGTTCAAGAAGCTCAAGGCATAGTTTAGTGGAGATTTCGTCGCCAAGCACATCTCCGATTTTTCCGAGATGTCCCACGGCAAAGGCAAACTGTGCCATGTGGAATGCTTCCATCACATCAGCCCGCGCTTCATTCACTTGTTTCCCTGATTCTTTGGCAACCACTGTGGTAAAAGCATGAGAGCGATTCTCAAGGAGCCGCGCGACGCGCCAGAGATACTCGGCACGCTTCACGATCCCTACATCGCGCCACATGGGGAACGCGTTCCTTGCCGCTTCAACCGCAAACGCAATTTCATCTTCGCGTGCTTCTTCAAACTGGTCGATAAGTTCTTGATCTGCGGGGTTGTAACTTGGGAAGAGGAACACGGGGTAGCGTTTCTCTTTAAGTCTCGAGTACCATTTTCCGTTAATATAGTTCCCGCCACCGAAACGCGGATGAATGAGCATCGTCCCCACCTCCTAAAGTTCAAGAAGATCTTTTGGTGCACGCGCGAGGTTTCGCGAGCCGGTTTTCGTAACCACAAGCGTATCCTCGATGCGGACACCGCCGATTTCAGGATAGTAAAGCCCCGGCTCAATCGTGATGACATTCCCTTCGCGAAGCACATCGGTTGCGGTTGAGAGTCTGCTGATACGCGGCGCTTCGTGTATCTCAAGCCCCACGCCGTGTCCTGTCCCGTGGATGAAGCCAGAGACGTTTTCGGCAGTTCCTGAAGTGGCGTACCTGTGTTTTTCGAAGAACTGTTCAATCGCCTCATGGATTTGCTTACCGGATACCCCATCTCTTACAAGATTAATGCCGAGTTCCTGCGCTTCTTTCACCGTTTTGTACATACGTCGTGCCTTCGGCTTGAGCCTCCCTTTCACTACGGTGCGCGTCATGTCGCTCCAGTAGAGTGTGAAGCGAGAGCGCGGGAAGATGTCGAAGACAATGGGGACATTCGCTTCAAGCGGGCCCGTACCGAGACTGTGCGGATCAACCGCCTGTTTTCCTGATGCGATAATGATTCCGAGAGGGTTTGCGTACCCGCGTCTGTAGAACTCAAGATCCATGAACATCCGGAGTTCATCCGAGGTGAGCGACGCGTTTCCTTCCCAGACCAATCCGTTTTTGATGGTTGCGTCCGCAAGACGCTTGAGCGCAAGCTCAAATACCTCTTCAATGGTGCGCTGCACTTTTTCTATTTCCTGAATTTCATTATCGGTTTTTACCGCACGTTCAGGGAAAATCTGCTTTCCCAAATTTACTCGTACGCCGCTTATCCGAATACGGTAGAAATATACCGCAGGGAAAGTATCGGGCACGGTGATTTCCGTAATGCCATGTTTTTTGAGAAATCCAATCACTGCGTTGAGGTAGAATGGTTCGGTAAGTTTTCCGTAGGTATTTGCGAGCTCAACTGTAACCCCCGGCTTTACTTGCTTTTGTGCCCGTCCATATTCTAGTTCGTTAACAAGTACATACTTTTCTGCCGGTGTTTCTACGTATACAAATGGATCCGGCGCCAAAAACCCGCTCGCCCAATAGATATTTGGATCTCTGAACGGATCGTCAATGAGGAGTTTTGCGTGCATTGCTCATCCTTTCTCTTTTCAATGTGCAATATTTTTTTATAGCCGAGATCTCCTCTTTCGTCAATAAAACAAAGAGCCCCTACTTTTTGAGTAGGGGATTTGTTGTCTTCTGCGTATTGTGTTTGTTTTTTGTTTGGTTTAGCGCGCGGCGCTCATCCGTTTGATGAGTTTGAGGCAAGCTACGGCTGCGGCACGATAGATGCTTTTATCCGCACCCTTCCCTAGAAATCTATTTGCTACACTTTTGTCAAAACCGAGCAATTCACGTATGGTCTGTTCGTAATTCTCAACAATAGCGAAGTGGGTTATACAGCGTACACATCCGTTTTCTGAACAATCTTTCTGAAAAGCTACATGGTGGGTCGAATACCGCTGCACTTTCGCGGGGAGCTTGAAGGCATTCTCGACGTCACGATTTGCATCAACGGTAATCTCTGCGGCTTTGAGTAGTTTGCGAGCCAACTCTAGGAGCTCTCCCGCTGCTATATCGGACGCTTCCCAGGCCTCAAGGGCATACTTGGTATTGCCCTGTTTCCATTCTTCGTCGCCCAGCTCCCGGGCGAGTAGCGCTGCTTCTTTCCTAACCGTGGGCTTCTTTTGATTGGTCATGCAGTCCCTCCATTGTTTGTTTGTTTGTTTTGAAGGAACGCGCAGAAGACAGCTCATCATAATGTGGAGGGTTTACAAAGTCAAGCGTGGTAGTAAAATAGGAAAGTGTTTATATAGAATTACATGCGTTATAACCCTCTAAAAATCGAACCTCGTTGGCAAAAATATTGGGAGAAGAACGGCTTTTACAGAGCCGAAGATTTTTCGAAGAAACCAAAGTACTATGTGTTGGTTGAGTTCCCCTACCCGTCAGGCGACGGGCTCCACGTAGGGCACCCGCGTTCCTATTCGGCACTCGATGTCGTGGCGCGAAAGAAGCGCATGGAAGGGTATAACGTCCTCTACCCCATGGGGTGGGACGCGTTTGGCCTACCCACCGAAAACTACGCCATAAAAACAGGTATCCACCCTGAAGTTGCGACCAAAAAGAATATTGCGCGTTTCAAGGCGCAGATACAGAGTCTCGGGCTTTCTTTTGATTGGTCGCACGAGGTAAACACCACTGACCCCAAGTATTACCGGTGGACGCAGTGGATTTTCCTCCAGTTTTTCAAGCACGGCCTTGCGTATGAAGCCCAGATGCCGATTAGTTGGTGCCCTTCGTGCAAGATCGGCCTTGCGAATGAAGAGGTCGTTCATGGGGAGTGCGAGCGGTGCGGTGCGGCAGTCGGGAAAAAAGTGCTCACACAGTGGATGCTGAAGATCACCGCCTATGCCGATAGGCTCATTGAAGGGCTCCAGAGAGTGGACTATCCGGAACGCGTGAAAACACAACAGATCAATTGGATCGGCCGATCCGAGGGCGCGGAAGTCGTGTTCAAGATTCGTGGTTCGAAATTTGAGATTCCCGTATTTACCACTCGTCCCGATACGCTTTTCGGCGCGACATACATGGTAATTGCACCGGAACACCCCATTATCTTGAACCTAGAATCTAGAGTCTCGAATCTTGAAGAAGTACGGCGGTATGTTAAAAAAGCGAAACAGAAGTCTGATCTTGAACGAACCGATCTTGCCAAAGAAAAAACAGGAATTGAACTTAAAGGAGTGAAAGCGATAAATCCGGTGGATGGCAAAGTGATCCCCATTTGGGTATCTGATTATGTTCTCATAAGCTACGGGACTGGTGCCATCATGGCGGTGCCGGCGCACGATGAGCGTGATTTTGAGTTTGCAAAAAAATTCAAACTCCCTATTATTGAGGTCATCAGCCCTGACGGGAAGCCCCATCGTCTTCAAGAAGCATACATCAATGAAGGAATTCTTGTTAAGTCAGGTGAATTTTCAGGGCTTTACAGCAAAGATGCAAAAGAGCGGATTATCACGTGGCTTGCGAAGAAGAAACTCGCCCGGAAAACGGTACACTACAAACTCCGCGATTGGATTTTTTCGCGGCAGCACTATTGGGGAGAACCCATACCGCTTGTTTTTTGCGAATCATGTAAGAGGCGCGCACAAAATTCAAAACACAAGAAAGAATTTAACAGGGGTGAGCTCGTGAACCCGGGCTGGATCGCGGTACCAGAAAAAGATTTGCCCATCAAACTCCCATACGTCGAAAAGTACCAGCCTACAGGAACCGGAGAATCGCCACTTGCAAATATCAAGGGATGGGTGCATACGAAATGTCCGAAATGCGGAGGGCCTGCGAAGCGTGAGACCGACACCATGCCAAATTGGGCAGGGTCGAGCTGGTATTTCCTGCGCTATCTCGATCCTCAAAATAATAAGGCATTTGTCGACCCCAAAAAGCTTCGCTACTGGATGCAGGTTGATTGGTACAACGGCGGCATGGAGCATACCACGCTCCACCTTCTCTACTCTCGATTCTGGTATAAATTTCTCTACGATATTGGCCTTGTGCCGCAGGACGAACCTTATAGGAAGCGTACCTCGCATGGTATGGTGCTTGGCGAGGATGGCCGAAAGATGAGTAAATCATTTGGGAACGTCATCAACCCGGATGACGTGGTGAAGGCGTATGGCGCCGACACCCTCCGGATGTACGAAATGTTTATGGGGCCGATGGAAGAAATGAAGCCATGGGGCACGAAGGGGATTATCGGCCTCTATCGGTTTTTGGGGCGAGTGTGGGTAGTCGCCAATGAATTAAAAACAAAAAATGAAAAATGGAAAAGGAAAACTGAAAATCTAAAACCGAACGAGAGTATAGAGAGGTTGCGGCATAAGACAATAAAAAAAGTTACTGAAGATATTGATGGGTTTCGGTTCAATACCGCGATTAGCGCCCTCATGGAGTATACGAACGGCATATCGCTTATGGCAAATCGCGTATCACCTACCAATTTGCAATTAGCCATTCGCCATTTGCTCGTGTTGCTTGCGCCGTTCGCGCCCCATATCACCGAAGAGCTATGGCAAGGTGTGTTGGGGAATAAACGTTCTATTCATCTCGAACCTTGGCCGAAGTACGAAAAAAAATTAATTGAAACAGAGTCGGTTGTGGTGGTTATTCAAGTGAATGGTAGGGTGCGCGATCAGGTGATGGTCGAAAAAGGTAAAACTGAAGAAGAAATAAAAGCGATCGTTATCGTGCGGGACAAGGTGAGGAAGTATATAGATAAAAGGGAGATCAAGCGCGTGGTATATGTACCTGATAAATTGATAAACATCGTTGTGTAATATCTTCGTTACGCTCTTTTCATTTTTTGAAGGTCCTGCTAGAGTGAGGGTACTAAACCATGTGCGGTATTGTTGGTTACATTGGTAAACAAAATGCAATCCCCGTTGGGATTGATGGTCTGAAGCGGCTTGAGTATCGCGGGTACGACTCTGCGGGAGCCGCCTTTTTTGATGAGAGGACAAAACGTATCGCATCTCAAAAAACTATTGGGAAAGTGGTTGAACTTGAAAAGAAACTCTCCGGCATACCTCGAGAAGCACGGTTTGGTATCTTTCACACCCGTTGGGCAACCCACGGCGCACCGTCTAGGAAGAACGCACACCCCCATAGCGACTGCAAGAAAAATATTTGGGTGGTGCATAACGGCATTATCGAAAACTACAAGGCCCTCAAAGACGCGCTTACCTCCCGAGGGCACATCTTTCGTTCGGATACCGATACCGAAGTACTTCCGCATCTTATCGAAGAAGAGTTCACGGGGAAACTTGAAGATGCGGTGATTCGGGCGCTGAAGCGCGTTCGAGGGACGTACGGTCTTGCTATCATCGCACGCGAAGACCCCCACAAGATTGTTGCGGCACGAAATTCCAGCCCCCTTGTCATCGGAGTAGGGGAGAACGAGTATATTATTGCTTCTGATGCGTCTCCGATTCTCCCTTACACGAACAAAGTGATCTACCTCAACGATAATGAGGTTGCAACCCTCACCGCCGAGCATTTCACCCTTAGTAATTTAGCACGGGATCGGCTTTCGCGATCTCCGGAAGAACTCGAGTGGTCCCTTGAGGAAGTCGAGAAAGGAGGGTACCCCCATTTCATGCTGAAAGAGATTTTTGAATCTCCTGAAGTGATTGCGAATGCTCTTCGTGGGAGGATGATTGAATCCGATGGGCTCGTGAAGTTGGGAGGGCTTGAGGCGGTCGAAGAACAGCTTCGCAAAATCAATAAACTCACGATCACCGCGATGGGCACCGCGTATCACGCAGCGCTTATAGGAGAATACATGATCGAAGAGTACGCGGGGATTCCGGTAGAGGTAGAGAACGCCGCGGAATTTCGTTATCGGAAGGCCGTCCTCGATTCCGAAACCGCGCTCCTCACTATTTCTCAATCCGGAGAGACTGCCGATACGCTTGCCGCACTAAAGGAAGCAAAACGAAAAGGCATTCTTACCTTTGGTATCACCAACGTCGTAGGCTCCACCATTGCGCGGGAGACCGAGGCGGGGATTTACAATCACGCGGGACCGGAAATTGGTGTGGCTTCAACAAAAGCGTTTATTTCCCAGCTTGCGGTGCTTGCGCTCCTCACCGTGTTTCTTGCGAGACAGCGTCAGATGTCGAATGTTATGGGAAGAAGGATCCTTGAAGAACTTACACAAATTCCCGCGAAAATCCAATCTATTTTGAGAGAAGCAAACCACATTAAGAAGATTGCGCGGAAGTATAAAGATTATAATAATTTCCTCTACCTTGGGAGGAAGTATAACCTTCCCATTGCGCTTGAGGGGGCCCTTAAGCTTAAAGAAATATCATATGCGCATGCAGAGGGGTATGGGGCAGCCGAGATGAAGCATGGCCCTATTGCCCTCATCAATGCGCATTTCCCATCGGTTTTCATTGCGCCAAAAGACAGCGTCTACAAGAAGGTGATTTCCAATATTCAGGAGGTGAAAGCGCGAAAGGGTCCAGTTATTGCGCTTACCACGAAAGGGGATACTGCCCTTGGGAAACTCGCAAACGATGTGTTGTATATCCCCAAAACCCTTGAGATGCTAACCCCGATCCTTGCGGTAATCCCTCTTCAGCTTTTTGCATACTATATCGGTACGATGCGGGGGCATGATGTAGATAAGCCAAGGAATTTAGC
>CAYJUQ010000004.1:0-28680 GCA_964373425.1 uncultured Candidatus Saccharibacteria bacterium | reverse complement strand
AACCCCTTAGGAAAAATTGATGAGTATGAGCGCCGAAAGCGCCATACCAAGGAGAACCGCAACAAGCACGGTCCCCCCAAGCACTATATAGCTCAAGTGCCGTGCCCCTCGCTCATAAAGGAAGAGGGAAACGACGCTATTCATTAAAAAAACAAGGGAGCTCACCATAGGAATAGTGTAGAGATCCTGATATTCTCCTATAAGATCGACGCCGCGAAGCACGGTGTAGTGAAGGGTAAAGGGTACATCAGATGGTCGAACCACAAAAAGTGCAACCCCCCAAAGTATTATGTTGCCTACCATCGCGCCGCCGCCGAGCACAACTATGAATGTATCTTTGAGAAAAACTTTCATGTAGTGCGTCACATTGTCACTACCGTCCCCCAATCATCGTAAAGATCGGAGTGCGTGAGGAGCACAATCTGAAAGTCCTTGCTGAGCTTCTCTAAAAGCACTCGAGCGTTGCTGCGCCTCTCGCTATCAAAACTGCCAAACGGATCATCGAGAATAATAAGGGGACGAATGTGTACTGGTTTCTCCTCTTTTTCTGATCCTGAAAGTACCTTGAGGACCGCAAAACGTGCCGCGAGATAAAATTGATCTATCGTTCCCCGGGAAAGATGCTCATCTGGTTTTACCTGCTCCCCCTTTTCGTCGCTAAACACCGTAAAGGTAAGATCTTCACCAATCTCGACTTTTGAGTACCTCGCACTTGTAAGTTCGTAAAGCATATCTCCTAATCCCTTTGCAAGACTTGCTCGAACGTGTTCAAAGCTTAACCGCTTCGCTCGAAGGAGATACTCTTTAAGTATCCTCAAGGTCTCCGCCTCTCGCTCGGCTCCGGTAAACTCGCGTTTCAACTGCGATCCCATCTCTTCAAGCGCTACATGAACGCTATACGCTGCGGCGAGCTCCTTTGTAAGCACCTCCGCCCCACCAATATCTCCTCGCAATATCTCGCATGCGTGTGAGAGTTCATCGCGGCGATTCTCGAGCCGGTGGATGGCGCGGCTTGTTGGCTTTTCGCCAATACCGCCATGAATGGAAAGCTTCTCTTCTTCAAGCGCAAGAGTACGGAGTATTCCTTTTTTTCTCTCTTTGAGCGCCCCCATTGACTTCTCCCCTAGTGCCACGTCTCGCTTATGGATGAGCGCACGTTCGTCTTCTTCAAAGCGACGAAGGGTGCTCGAAAGCTTTTCCAGTTCCTCAATTTTCGTTACGCCAAATCGCTGCATCTCTCCCCGTAATTCATTTTTTAGGGCGGCGTGTGCTCCCTTTTTCTCTTTTAACGTCTTCCGGCGTTTTGCTTCACCCGCATGGATTCCTCGCTTTGCCATACGCGTCGTCATGATCCCTCCCGCCACTCCGGCAAGCACCACCCAGCTAAGGAAAAGAAAACGAGAAAAAACGAACCCCCCAAAACCAAGAAGCATAAGAAGAGAAAGCAGGAAAAAAACCATGGGGTGCGGCAGCATCGCCGTTCTCATAAGCGACTCGCCAAGATGCTCGACTTCTTTCTCAAGTATAAGAAGCTCGTGTCGAAGTCTCTTTACATGTTCAATCGCTCCCTCTACATCTTCTTTATTATAGGCTTGGGAAAGACCGAGACGCGTACGCTCCGCCTTGAGTTCTACTATATTACCCTCGATGGTCTCAATCGTCTTTATCCGCCCCTCCAGCTCGTCAAGTTCATGCGCAGCTTTTTCCTTCTCTTCAAGATACCGGCTGAGACGCAGAGCTTCTTCAAGTTCGCCAGTAGCAAGATCTCGCTCTTCGGTCGTCTTTTCTAGTTTACTTTTCAGCATCTCAAGTTTTTTGGTAGCTTCTTCTAGACGCTCACGTCCATGTAATGCTTTTTCGATTTCGCCTTCCACGCGCTCTATCTCTCTTTTGAGATACGCGATGCGGCCGAGATTCTTTACGGGATGTGGTCCCAATCCGCGGCTAAGCTCATCCAACGCATGCTCTACTTTTTTCACGACTTCTGAAACGCTCTTTTGGCGCGCGCCCCCGGAAAGCATCTCTTCAAGGGTGCTATCAATGGCTTTCTTCCCTTTCGAAGCAATCTCTATGCTTTCCTCTCGCACAAACGCAGAATTTTCAAAAAGGACGGGGTTTCGATAGCCGCCGAGTGCCGCAAGTATCTCCTGAATCTCCTTAAAAGAATCGTAGCGTATGCCTTTTTCACGATTAATAAGAGAAATGGTCTTTTTCTCAAAATCCTTTGTAAGTTCGTATGTCTCACCCTCATGCTCAAACAGAAGCTCGAGCAGAAAAAGCGAGTCGGGACTTTCCCATGATCGAAAGTCTTCAAAACCCTCACGGGATCTTGTGGGATCAGCGAAGAGTGTTACGGTAAATGCTTCAAGAAGCGTTGATTTCCCACGTTCATTTGGCCCCTTCACCACAGTAATATCACTGGGGAAGTGAACCCGCAGATCATCTATTCCCTTAAATTTTTTCACATGGATAGATTTGATAAACATAGGATCAACTAAACATTAATCACATTTTTCCCCTCAAGTTCTGCAATACCAAGCGCGAGCGCTTTCTCAAGCATCTGTTTCTCCTCTTCACTTTTTGCCGCATCAATCTCTTGTTTCATAAGTCGCACAAATTGTCCAATCGCAAGCTCCTCGGGGTATCGCAAAAGATCAATCGCCGCGGTCTCTATATGACTTTTATCGGTAATGCGCAAAAGAAAAAATGCATCTTCAAATTCCCGCTCAAGGCCCTCGGCATCACAAGAAAGGTTCGGTGAGCGTAAACCGGTAAGATCAATGATGCGGATGGTGTTTTCCGTTGCGTTTTTGGCGATGCGTTCTCTAAGGTCGGTTTCATCTTCAATGCCTGAAAGATCAATGGTCACCTCCTCGAAGATGCGCCGTGAAGAGGGAAGCACTTCCACCACGGGCTTCTCCCCCCGCTCTTTATCGAGTACCACCTTGAGAAAATGCCCCGCACCAAGCCCCCCCTTTCCTTCCTGATACGTAATCTCGGGAGAACCCGCGTACCACGCCGTCACTCCTTTTTGCGACATATCCTGTGTGCCATGCCAGTGCCCCAATGCCACGTAATCCATGGCTGAGCGCGCGATATCTTCCTCTTGTATGGGGAAGTCGTCTTTTGCATATTTCGTCTCAATGGCAACTGACCCGTGTGCCATCGCAACGTTATAACGCGTTTTGGGCGTTACGTTTTGCAGAAATGCGAGCGGACTTTGCGGTGACTTGTTCGTAGTGTTTGCCTGGGCCCACACGGTAAGATCAAGTTCTTTATAGATTTTTTGTGGATTCGCTGGATCGAGAAACACGGTCACATACTCCTCAAGACCGCCATTCAAAAAATCTTCCCGCCTCCAAATTGCATCTGGAGTTGCGGGATCGTGGGTACCGGGGGCAATCGCAACAAAAATACCCGCATCTTTCAACCGTTTGAGTTCTATTTTTGCAAAGGAGATAATTTCTTCTCGAACGTGATGCGAATCAAAAAGATCACCGCTTATAAGGAGAAGGTCGATGCGCATCTCGATGGCTTTCTCAACAATGTGCCGGAAACTCTCTTTTACCGCCTCACGTTGGAGCTCGGCTTTCTTGGGGCCGAACGCGAAAAGCTTGACGCCCAAATGCACATCTGCGATATGAAAGAATGTAATCATGTCTATAGTATATCAAAGAAAAAGAGGCCGTGCACGGCCTCTTTTTTTTACTCTCGTAAAATAGAGGTGGATGAAGGATAAAGCGTGTGTTCTCGCCTCGGCCCGATAGAAACAATGGTGATGGGGGTATTCGCCATCTTGCGAATTTGCCACAAAAAATTGAGTGCACTACCCGGAAGTTCATCAATGGTCATGCGATACGGGAGTGCGCCCCATCCTTTCCATTCCATATAGGCGGGCTCCGCGTCCTGAAAAGAACTCGGCGAATTCTCGTAGATATATCGTTTCCCTCCGATGCGATACGCACTGCAAATCTTCACCGTCTCAAGGAAACTCAAGCTATCAAATTTTGTTACGGCAAGCTCGGTAAAACCCGAGATGTTTTTCGCGTACCGTAATTGGACCCCGTCAAGCCAACCGCATCGTCGCGGCCTACCAGTGGTTGCACCGAACTCTCCAGTGAGTTCCCGAAAACGTGCAGCAAGGTCTTCAGGCATCTCCGTTGGGAAAGGACCCGGGGCAACACGCGTGGAGAACGCTTTCACAACCCCAATAATGCGACGGATCGCGGTTATGGGGATACCTGCACCGCGAGCAAGGCCTGCGGGGGTAACATCCGTTGAGGTAACGAATGGGTACTCGATCCCTAAATCAAGATCAAGTAAGACCCCCTGTGATCCCTCAAGGAGGATCCGTGCATCTTTCGCAATCGCATTCCAAAGAATGCATTGGGTATCAGCAATATACGGCGTGATTTCATCTCGGGCGCGGATTACTTTCGCAATGAGTTCATCGATTGTCATATCGGGGGTTTTCTCATACACCTCTTTGAGCACCCGTGCATTGTCGCTATAGAGTGAGGTGAGCGCCTCGCAAAGATCGTGTGTATCACCGAGAAGATCGCCAACACGAATCCCTTTTCGTGCAACTTTATCTGCCATTGCCGGTCCGATGCCGCGTTTTGTGGTTCCTATTTTTGCGTCTTTCCGCCGTTCCTCTTCCGCCTCGTCAAACCAAATGTGCCACGGCATTACGAGGTGAGCTCTCGGAGAGATTTTAAGCCGTTCGGGACCTACCGCAACATGTATGTTTTTGAGCATCTCGAACTCATTGAAAATAGAACCACGATCGCTCAAAAGATCAAGCATAACGCCGTTACCGATAATACAGACGCAGTTTCGGTTAAAAATTCCCGCCGGGATAAGATGCAACACAATTTCACCAAATTCGTTCACCACTGTTCTTCCGGTATTCCCGCCGCCGCTTGCGCGAACCACAAAATCTGCATCAGTGGCAAGAAGATCAACTATCTTGCCTTTTCCTTCGTCGCCCCACTGTGCACCAACTACTGCACATACCGACATCATATGTCCCCCTTCCTGGAATCTATAAAAGAACTGGGTCTATTGTAACCACCTTTTCTTAAAAACACAACCGTAAAACAAAAAGCCCGATCCAAATTGAAGGAGCGGGCCTTCCTTATTTCAGAAACGTGATGAGTGCTTTCGCAAACTCTTCTGGTTTTTGTGTAGGAAGCGTGTGTGTCGCATCGCCAATCAGCAAAAGCTCGGCATTAGGGAGAAGCCCTGCAACTATCTTCGCGGTTGCGACCGGTCGTACAAAAAAGTAATTGAGTATTCTTCCTAAAAGAGACTCCGGAAACCGATAGAGCTTCTCGCCGTCAATGACGAGCGTCCGGTTCCCAATCTGCTTCAAGTCATTCCGCAAATCAATCCGCAACACCTCATAGCCCGTTTCCATCGCGGCACGAGCGCTCACGCGACCAATACGTCTTGCTTTCGCCATAATCTGATCGTGCGTAAGGTGACTAAGATCCGGGTTCAACCGAAGGATGAAGCGAATGAGCGAAAAGTTAGTAAACACAAAATTGGTAATATGAAGGCCCCAACGCGTAAGCGTAAGGGGTACAAGAAGCCGAACCCAAAACGGGAAAAGCTTCCCCCAGTACGGAATCCCCTGAATGACGAGACGCTTCACACGGTGGGGATGAGTATGGGTAAAGCGTGTGACAAGCGCCGCCCCGAATGAAACACCAACAAGATGGAATTGACGAATCGTGAGCGTATGCGTCACCTCATCGATCATACGAACAAGGTTAGTAAGGGTGTGTCTCTCTTTGATCTCTTCCGAATCACCAAAACCGGGCACATCAATAACTACTATATAGAAATGTTTCGCAAGGTGGGGAATTACGGGTGCAAACGTACCCCAGTTCCCGAGCCATCCGTCAACCATGAGAAGTGCGGGTTTTCTGCGATTACCCGCCTCAACAATATGAATTTTTGAACCATGAATATCAAGATATCGCTCTCGAATACGTCTCGCCAACGCGCATCACCCCCCGTATATTCAATTGTCAAATTACAGATGTAGATACATAGTACTACATTTCTGAGCACTTGTACAGTATAGGAAAAGGCATCCATAGTGCGGATGCCTTGTAGTTAGCGAAATGCTGCGGCGAGGTGAGTCGCAAGAAATCGGATCCTACGGAAACCGTACGAAAACCATTCTTTTCCGTAGGGAACGTACACACGTAGCTGGAAGCTATGACGGACAAGATTGTCCTGGAGTCTTTGCTCGATTCCCATGAGCATCTGAAATTCAAACATGGACTTCATACTTGCGTAATTTTTGGAAACCATCTCGATGATATCGCGGTCATGCGTTGCGATAGCCGGCAGATCGGTTGTGCGAAACGCACGGGGGATCAGCTGGAGGAACGCCACTTTGATCCGGAACATGTTTGGTTGCGCGATTGCCTTCGATTCACGGTACGCTCCTTTACAGAGACGCACACGTGCATGCTCAAACGATTCGAGATCCTGTAAATCTTGTTCGGTCCGCCGAAGATATGCTTGGAGCGCTACCCTGAGATTGGGATATGTAGCAAAACATTCTTTATAGAAATCGAGAATCTTTGTGGTGAGCTTCGAGTCTTCCATATCAAACTCAACGGGGATCTGGAGTGCGGCGGCTTTCGCAATAAGTTGAGAAAGCATAATCCTGCAGAGCCGCTCATCGATCAAAAGCCCCAATTGGGTAAGTTTCACAGAAATACTTGCATTGAGATGGTAACGGGCGATGTCATCAAGGAGCGCGAGGTACTCTTGGAGTGTCGCGAGTACGACCTTTTCATTCCTGATGTGTTCACCAAGAAAATTAATGGTGACTGCTCTCCCGGAACTATTAAGTGTGTGCGCCACTCTTATCGCATCGCTCCGGCTCTTCCCCGCAACGAAACGCTTGCCAACAAGCTCAAGAAGAACGTCAAGACATGCATCTTTCACCGTAGTTCCCATGTGTAACCCCTTTTCTATTGGAAAAGAACGGATGAGGTGGTGTTACTTTTTCTCGATCTCATCATCCTGCATTTCCTTTTTCAGGTGTTTCACGAAATCCACCATGCGCCCGAGCTGAATCGTGATGAATACTATCACCACAGTGACGAATACCGCATAGATAAGCTGGGCGATGAGGGTTGCGGCGGGCTTCGGGAAAAAGAGCGCGAAGAGCGATTGAATCGCCGCATTCCATGCAAATGCGAGAATAAGACCGAGGGCCGCGGTCACAAGACCCGCCATCTTCTCGATGATCTCAACGGTAAGGCCAACCCCCTCCTTCTCAATCTTTTGCTGAATGAAATCCTTAGGGGTCTTCATAGTTACCCAGCCTCCTCATTCATATTAACTCTCATATACCATGGAAATCATTTGATGTAAATTGGAGATAAAAAAACACCTAGAAAATCTAGGTGTTTAGATGTTATACATCTTCTCAAGGTACTCTCGAACCATACGATCGCTTGTGAATTCGTTTTGGGCAATGGTCTTGCCTCGAAGCGCCATCTCGTAAAACGTCTGTGGCGATATTCTCCAAAGAGTAAGCGCTGTAGTGAGCGCATCTTGGAGCGCTTGGAAATCTTCTGCATCTTGATCAAATTTTGTCTCAAGCTCGTGGTCCACTCCAAAGAGGAACCCGGCATCCGGCGGAATTCCCTCGAGCATCCCGCCATCTCGAGACGACACGTTGAGCGCTCCATTCATTGCGGCGCTCATCCACGACGTACCACACGCTTCCCGAGGCCTGCGAGGAGTATTAAGCCAAATATCAGCCCCTGCTTTCAATATCTTTGAAAGTTCAAGGCCATACTCCGGAAGCACCACAAGGTTTGGAAGCTCCTCGCCCAATGAGAGGAGTGAATTCCACACATCAATCATGGCGCTATCTTCAGGATGAGGTTTTCCTGCCAACACCACTTGAAGATGGTTCTCTGAGAGAAGGTTGCGAGTCCATTCGGAATCGCGAAAGAGAAGAAACGGACGTTTATATTCTGCAAATCGCCTCGCCCATACGACAAGCGGTATATTTTCACTCAAGTGGACATTCCGCGTTTCGCCGATCGAGCGAAGGAGTTTCCGTTTGTAGACTCTCTTTGCTTCTCGAAGCATATCGGGATCTGCCGCATTACGGAATTCTGCATACTGCCAGTAGTCGCTATCTACACCGTTCGTGATAGAAATAATGGACGCGGCATCGGGCACCCAATGCCACATCTTACCCGCGATACCTGCATGGAGCTTCGATACGCCGTTTGCGATTTTTGCCATCTTGAGACACGCAGCGGTTGAATCGAAGATACGCGCTTCGGTACCTAATTTTTCGACATCCGCACGAGAAATCCCTGTAAAGCAGCTCATACGGCACATATCATCAATGCTATACATCTCGTTCCCACCCTTCTCGGGTGTATGGGTGGTAAAGACAATGCGGGGCTTGATACGCGAGAGCGCTTCTTCAAATGATCTGCCCCCTTGAAGTTCACGCTGGAGAAGCGCGACCCCCACAAGAGTAGAAAAACTCTCGTTGAGGTGATAAATATCAATCTCGTAGCCGAACCGCCGAAGCGCTTCAATGCCGGCTGCAAGCACCAGGCGCTGGGCAAGTTTCCGATCCTCATTCCCGCCGTAGAGATTCCTTGTGATAAGCTGTGCCAGTGGATCGTCACTGTTCTCCGGAATATCGGTGCTCAAAAAAAGAACGGGGCATGTCCCGAATACGTGCGGCTCTAAAAGAAACGCTTTGACCTTAACCGGCGTATCAGAGACCATCACCTCAAGTATGAGTCCGGTGTCTTTGAGGACACGCTCTGGACCTCTTGGTACGGAACTCACACGCATAGACGACCGGCCGTTCGCTGATTCAATCGATTGGTCGTAGTATCCCTCAGTCCAATAAATGGATACTCCGACGACAGGTAGGCCAAGCCGTGCTGCTGAGCGCAAAAAACTCCCCGCAACAACGCCAAGACCTCCCGCATACGTGTGAAGACACTCATCAATTGCTACTTCTGCAGAAAAATAGGCAACGCGTGGATACGTACCCATCGAATCCCCCCCTTATAGATGTGACAAAGAACAGATTAGTTATCTCACTAATTGCAAAAAGGCTTTTTCATAATCAGAGACCATGCGTTCTACGCTGAAGTTTTTTTCTACGTGCCCGCGACATACGCGACGATCGATCGATTTAATATCGTATACTTTCTTAACCATTTCTTCAATAGTATCCACGATAAATCCGGTTGCACCGTCACGCACCACCTCCGGCACCGAACCGCGCCGAAATGCGATCACCGGTGTTCCGCACGCCATGGATTCTGTCATCACAAGTCCGAAGGGCTCCTCCCACTGTATTGGTACGAGTGTTGCTTTTGCCCGTCCGTAGTATTTATAAAGATTGGGTTTCGGCACATGTCCGATATATTCAATATTCCCGCCAAGGTATGGAGCGATTTTTTTCTCCCAATATTCCCCCTCGACCGGGGGACCGGCAATGATGAGTTTTTGCCCTGTACGTCTTGCTATCTCGACCGCCTCGGCTACACCTTTTTCCGGGTGGAGACGACCCACGAACAACAGATAATCATCGTGTTTCTCTGAGAACGGAAAGGACGAAAGATCAATCCCGTTGTAAATAGTAGCAAGGTAGTTGAGATCGGGTGCGGGTTTCCTTTGCGCATTCGATATCGAAATGTAGTGCTGGTTCGGCGAGGCAAACATTCTATCTATATCCCTCCGCCACGAATAGATAGGATCATGGAGCGTGTATACGACGGGAATCGAGAGGTGCGACAGCGCAAGCGGGAGTGCTCGATCAACCGGGTGAATATGAAGAATATCGTACGCACCCTTTGCTGCGGCCTGGAACATCTGGGCGATGAGATATTGATCCCAAAGCCCAAAGATTTTTGCAACTTCTACCGGGCCCACGAATTCACCCTTGAGAATCTCTCCGCCATCTTGCTTAAGCGCTCGGAGATTATCGCTTACCACCGTTGTGACGTTCACCCGCGAGCCCTCGGGGGCATAGAAATACACTTCGTGGCCACGCTTCGCAAGTCCTTCGCTCACTGCCAATGCGATATCCATAGGTGCATAGACTACCCCCTCCGGTGGCGGAGTCGTGAAATGCCCCGAAACCATTGTTGCAATTCTAAGTTTTCTCATGTCTGTTGTAATAACTGATAGTAAAGCGTTTCGTATTCTTCGACCATACGTTCTTTACTAAAACGCTCCTCAGTTGCCTTCCGAACGGTCGCTCTATCAATTTGTTCGATGTGCCCCATCGCATCAACCAGCGCATCGATCGAACTTTCAATCACGAACCCGGTCTTCCCGTCTTCAATAAGTTCCGGCATGGAGCCTCTACGATACGCAATAACCGGCGTGCCGCACGCCATCGCCTCAACGACTACAAGTCCAAATGGTTCCTCCCATTCGATGGGATAGAGTAATGCTTTTGCGTTACCGTAGAAATCGGACAACTCCTCTTGGCTGAGCTCTCCGACATAGCTGATATTCTTACCAAGATGGGGTTGAATCACCTTCTCAAAATACTCGGTTTGCGTTGGGTCAATTCTTCCTGCAAGAAGTAGTTTTGTGCCAGTTCGTTCGGCTGCCGCAATCGCATTCTCCACGCCCTTGTGTTTATTCATGCGTGCAATCCACACAAAGCGATCTCCCCCCTTCTTGTTAAATGTGAAGTGAGAAAAATCGATGCCGTTATACACCACGTACGTATGGGTAAGTTGCGCCATAGCCTGCGATAGATGGGATTTACTAATAAAGGCGATGTGTGTGGTCGGTGACATTTCGCCAAAAAGCCGCAGACGGTCATCTTTCCCTGCATCCGCATTATCACGATAGAGAGGGTTGTGCATAGTATGAAGCGTGGGAATCATGGTGAGATTTTGGAAAAATAATGCCCAGAGGTCGAGGTGGGTATGAATGAGATCAAATTTTCCACTGTTCGCCATCTCATATACAAGTGACAAATTTCTTAGATTCCAGATGGGGTTTGACCACGCAATATTTGCTTCAATGAGGGGCGTGGGGTAGACACTCACGAGCTTCGCCTTCGTCTTAGAACCCGGGGCGGCAAAAAGGGTCACCTCATGTCCCCGGTCAACTAATCCATCGGTAAGATACGCAACGATACGTTCGATGCCGCCATATTTTTGCGGGGGAATCGTAAACCAAAGTGGGGCAACCTGCGCGATCCGTAATTTCTTATGTGGTGATACGCTCATAAAGATTTTCGTAGCGAGTTACCATGAGATCAAGCGTAAAGTGTTCCTCCACATGCTTCCGGCATGTGACGCGATCAATATCGTCTATCCTGCGAATCGCATCGATCATTTCCTCACGTGTATCTACGACGTACCCGGTTTCGCCGTGTAAGACAATTTCGGGGACCGCGCCCATGCGCGTCGCAATAACTGGTGTGCCGCACGCCATTGCTTCAACCATGATAAGTCCGAAGGGTTCCCGCCGATCAATGGGGAAGAGAAGTGCTTTTGCATTCTTCAGGAGTTCAATTTTTTTTGTGAAACCTACCTGACCCATAAACTGCACATGTTCTTCATTGAGACGAGGCTGCACCTCCTGCATAAAGAAAGACCATTCTTCCGCGCCCACCACGTTACCTGCGACAATGAGTTTCTCGCCGGCCTCTTTTGCAACTTCGATCGCTGTCACGACACCTTTCTCTCGATTGAGCCGACCGAGATAGAGAAGGTAATTTTCTGGGTGGTCGTTAAACGGGTATTGTTCTGGATCGATACCATTAGGGACTACATCGAGAACAGGAATATTATGCTCCTCTGCGCTTCGCTTCGCATCCTCGGAGAGCGTAGAGAAATAGAACGATGGAAAGAGCTTCATTGCCTTGGCGTAGAGCTCATCAATGGGACGGTGAATAGTGCTGAGCATCGGCGGAAGTTCGGCACACAATGCGAGCGGGAAGGTAAAAAAATTAAAATGGTTATGGAGGATATCGAAAGAAGACACTCTCTCCTTCACCGCCTGCAACATGAGAGTGATAGCGGCGTGCGGACTCCGTAAGCCTTTCTCAAGCCAAAGCCCCCGCGGGATGGGAGAGATAAGATCAGCACTGGTTTTTGAATCACCGGAGGCGAAAAGCGTCACCTTGTGCCCACGCCGCATGAGCTCCTCGGTAAGGTTCGAGACGACGAGCTCAATCCCGCCGTAGGTCCTCGGCGGTACGGGAATCCAAAGAGGGGCAAGTTGGGCGATACGTAATGCTCTTCGTTTCGACTTCATATCATGCGTACTATACCAGAAAAAAAGTAGCGAAAAAAGACCCGGATGCTCATCTTCTCAAAATAGAGAAATTGTAGGTTTTGTAAATCTCCTTTGGATGAAATTTCATTTTATATAAAAGAAGTCCTTCATCGCTCCCTCCAAAATCGAGCGTGGAAAACCCTGCGCGCCGAGCTTCGACCAGGTGGTCAAGACTTACGAACTCGCCAAGGTAAGGATCGCTATAATCATGAATATCGAGAAAAAGATAGTAAGAGGTGGAGTTCGGTATTCGCCACCCTGCGCTTACGGCACGGAATGTCCCATCAATAAAGATGGCGCGGCGGAGATCCGAGAGGGGAAATCCGTTTATTGCCATCTTCACGTATTCACCCGTGTATGCGGTATCATGTGCCTTGCGTCGCTCGACCCACGTGGCAATAAGTCGGGTGAGGAGTTCGTGCGCTACCCCGCGTGCGTCACGAACATCCACCACATGGTATTTTAAAAATCTATTCCGTGCATAACGCATCCCTTTGAGCTCTCTCCCTACAAGCTCCTCCGTAAAACCGGCCAGATCCACCACTGGCCATGAAAGTTGATAGAAGGGTTTTGTTGGACGAAATTGACTTGAGGCAAGATCATCTACAAGGAGTGCATGAAAATCTGCGGTGCAATCCTCAAACGTGATTTTTTTTGCACGCTCTTTTGTGAAAATATGGGTAAGAACCTTGTGGAAAAACGTAACTTTTCTCGGTCGTTCTGCGATTGGTTCACTCACTGTTCGCCAAAGATATCCTTTCTGATACGTAATCACGCCACCCTCCGCACCAAAATCAAAATAGGTAGGTGTATATCCTTTTGCGACATCGTAATACAAAAAAAGATATGGGTGGTGTTCGGGCAGGTGTCCGTATCGCTTGATGTGGCCCGTGAGACGTTCGAGAATGCGTTCCTGACTCTTCACAATCTTCATGTTACCAATTGAAGTTCAATTTTTCACTTTTCATTTTTCTTTTATAGGTATCCCCACGCTCGAAGTTTTGGGGCTTCTTTCTCCCAATGATCACCAATATCGAGGCGCCACATTGCATTGGGAATAATGATTTGCCGCGCCACCTCATACGCGCGTTTCTTCGCCGCTTCCATGGTCTTCCCCGCACCGGTGATGGTGAGTGGGTATCCGCCGCCTCCCGTATAGAGTTTCCCGTCGCGTTGGTACACCTCAACAAGCTTTACCTGCTCTCTATTCTCGGGGGTGATACCAAGAATGGGGAGGTGCCGGCCGTACTTATTGTATGAGATCTCATACGGAAGCCCCGCACCTCCCATGACAACACCGACGGCAAAGAGAGATTTCACCTTAAAGTTTTCGAGTCTTCCTTCGGCAAGTTGATAAAGGAGCTCTCCCCATGGAGTTATGTGGAGTGCCTGCTGGATATCGAGCTGCGGATACCCAAAGCGCGAGGTGAACTCAATTGCGTATGTTCCCCGTTCAGTAACTATACTATTAATATCAATAAAACCACGATAGTTTGTCTCGCGAAGGTAGGGCTTTATTTTCTTGAGCGTCTCACGAAAAAGCTTTCCGCCATCCGCACTATAAAACATTGAGGTCCCCATCTCGCCGGTGAGGGGACCGATGCCTCCTGCAAGGAGATGTTTGTGCTCGAAAGAAATGTTGATGGGTCGGACGAAATCTTTCCCGTTGAAAAATGCCCCCACCGCCATTTCTATCCCATCGATGTATTCCTGAAGGATGAAATCAACCTTCTTCCCTTTGGGCCAACGTTCCTGGTAGTGTTCAATAATTTGTAGAAGATCATCTCCCTTCGGATCTCTCCCTACATAGCAGAGATATCGTGCAAGTTGTCCGTTGAATTTGATCACGTAGCGCCGGGGCCGTTCCCGTATAAAACGGAGGGCGCTTCCAAACTTCCGAAAGCGTCGCGATCTTGGATTTTTCACTCCTGCTTCAGTAAGAATTTTTTGGCCAAAAAGCCGATCGTTTTCAAGCCTGTCTCCAAACCGATTCCCCCCCACCACGCGGTAGCCGCGCTCGCGGAGCGCTTCGATCTCCCGTCCATAATCCACATCGTCGAACACCATTACATCCGCCCAATCAACGTGATTCTTCCATGTTCTCACACGGGGGATAAGCCCGCGCCCGACATCCTGGAATTTCTTATCTTTTATAAAGAAGCGCACCGCGTGCCCTTCCTCCATGAGTTTTTGAGCAAGGGATGTGCTTTCTCCAAATATGGTGACGAAAAGAAACTTCATGGTGTTACTCGCCTTGCGGCTTTACGTGTTTTTGCTCTTCGGCTCCGTTGAGGAACTTCAATTGATTTGGGTCTTGCGCTAGACTGTCTCTTCCTTCGTCTCCTATAAATACTGCAACGGCAACAACAGAGGTCCACAGACCGTCTTTGTTGCCCTCAGCCGATTGTGTAGCATTGAGGGTCTTCAAAATTTTCCCTTCCATTTTATAAATCTGCTCGCGTTCATCCCATGCAAGTTCATGATCAACATCAATACCGAGAGTGGTAGCGAGCATCGAGGCCGCGAGATCCTCGGCATAGGCACTAGCCCGCTCTTCTGTTTCGCCAAATGCGTGATGCTCGGAAATGTACCCGTGCTGCGAAGCATCAGCGGGAATCGCACATCCGATTGAAGCAACGACAAGTCTATTCGGTTCGTTCGTCGCATTCCGCGCAAGGACACAGTATACAATCTCACCGGGCTTTAAAAGAGAAAGTCCTTCTTCGCGGCTCACCTTTTTCGAGCCCGGCGGATAAATACTTGAAACATTCACAAGGTTGAAATGAGCAATGCCCGCAGCACGAAGTGCAAGCTCAAACGCGCGCAACTCTTCCTTGTGTACTCCCACACCCTTAGTAAAAAAAATTTTGGTAGGCAACATATAAGAAATGGTTCTCTAGCGAGATCGTCGTTATACCCCTTCTTCACGGATACGCGAGCCTCTCCTACCTCGTATCCCACGGGTAAACCTTATGAACTTCTTTACCGCACGCGCTCTTCGCTTGGCGAGCGCTCCGTGTTTCGTTTTATATTTTTTCACTTGAGATGCAACTTCATCCCGTACGTTATCGATGGCGACCCGTATATCACTATCTTCCGCCTCTCCTCGAATGCTTGCACCGGGGAGATGAAGCTGCATCTCCGCTCGATACACATTCCCCTTTCGATGATGGGCACTAATTCGCCCCACTTCGATCCACGCCTTTGCGGGATAGGCAATACGTGTGAATAGTTTTCCTACGTCACGGTTAAGTTTATCGTCGATGTAACGCCGAAGTGAAGGATCCAATTCAAGATTTGTTGCTTTCAGTGAGTAGTTCATGATGAAAAAGAATTCAAAACAAAAGGCCTTTCTCTATTATATGAGAAAACAAAAAAAATCAAAAGACATTATGCAATCAAAAATGAAATGAGCGGTGGTTACCGAAACCCGATCATTTGTATCTCTTCTTCAAGAAGCACCCCAAAAATATTCTTCACGCGTTCCTTCACCATACCAATGAGCGTGATAATATCTTCTGCTCGTGCACGGCCTTGGTTCACGATGAAATTCCCGTGTACTTCTGAAATTTTTGCACCGCCAACGATGTACCCCTTAAGCCCAACCTCATCAACCAAATAGCCGGTGGGAATTCGATCAAACCATACCGAAAGGTCGGGGTGATGGCGTATAATTCCCTCGGTTGAGGCAGTGCGTTCAGTATTTTTGAAGATACAGCCGCATGACGCATCATATGAGGGGTGGTGAGTGCTCCTGTATTGAATGCTTTTGACGGTGTTCGCGCGTATCGTTTCTGGGTCCCCCCTTCCAAGTATAAGCGTTGCGCCGAGGATCACCTCCCCTGTTTCTTTAAAGGCGCTTCGGCGATACCCAAATAGTACCTCATCCTTCCTGTAGGTGATGAGGCTTTCTTTAATGGGGTTATACACATGAATTTCTCTTAGGATATCGGCAATTGATGTCCCGAATGTTCCTGCATTCCCAAAGACCGCTCCCCCAAGTGTCCCCGGAAGACCGCCTGCCCACTCAAGGCCGCTAAGTCCCGCTCGCCCTGCGGCAGCAACAAGCACTCCCATGGAGACGCCCGCATCTGCAATGATTGATGAGTCTTGAATCTCGAATCTCGAATTTCGAATTTTTATAGTGAGCCCTCGAAATCCTTCATCAGCAACAAGCACATTTGTCCCTCCGGCAAGAATCACATAGGGCGTCTGTGTTTCGCGTGCGATCGTAACCGCGCGAATGATATCGTCTCGCGTGTGCGCCTCATAGAAATAATCAGCTGGCCCGCCAATACGAAGACTCGTATGGGGGGCTAGTGCAACGTGTGTCTTGATATTGGGTAAAAAATTTCGAATATCGACTGCAGGTTCTCGTTTAGGCATAAATTGTGAGAAATTCAAAGAATGATATCGTTTCCTTCCGGGTAGTAATCACGCTCCCGTTCGTTCATGATGAAAATTGACTCCCATGTGCGTCCGGAGAGCGTGAAACTGGCTGCGGTCATATTGAGCCAGTGTTTCACTCGAGAGTCGTCAACTTCAAAGACCCTTGTATCGCTTGCCGCACGCACAAGCCTCGATTCAATATAGTAGTTTATTGTCGCCCCATCAACCTCAATAATATTCTCCCACTTGAGATGCCCGTACATGCGGAATATCTCGGGACTGCGAATCCAGCGTTTATACTGTCCGTAAATCACATAGACTTTCGTATCACCTTTCGCACGAAGAAGCGAACCATTGGGATATGAAGGCGGAACAAATTGCAGGAAGGAAGCGGGGAGCGCCTCAAGGAGTGTCCCGCGAAGCGTGTAGGGATAACGAGGATCTTCTGATGTAAACCCCTCAACGCGCCGTTGACCGGAGGGAATTACCACCACCGAGACAACGTCTACCCCAAAACCGGCTACATAGGCTTTACCTTTCTCATAGGGACTTGTTGTGGTTTTAGAAAGGGTAATGAATTCTACGATCTTCTCCCCGTTGCTTTTAGTAATCACGTAGGGCACTCGAAAACGGGTATCGGTGACGCTGGTTGAGAAATCTATCTCAAGGACGGTTTTTACGGGGGGCGGCCCGGGAGTAAACTCGTTCCACGAGGCTTCCCAATCTTTAAGTGTTGCTTCCGAGGATACGGTTTCGGAGGCGGTATATTCGAAATTAAATGTGATGTGGAGATTACCATGCCCTAAATCGGGATTTTGATAGCAGTAACGAAGCAAGGGAGGGACTGCGCAATTATTCACAAAATTTACAATGGTCCAGTCGGTGTAGACGGCGTCAAATGTGTCCGCGAAGCCGAGAATAGTGAGTGCCTCGTTAATACTCAAAATACTCACTTTGCTCGAGCGCATCATCTCGCGAACGATTTCCTCTCCGTAACGCCCCACGAGATATTGAAAGAAAAGATTCACCTGTCCATAATCCTTCGGGTGGTTCTGCCACTCGGTGAGTGAATCGCTTGGTGTTGCAAGGAGCGATGCCACACGATTTTCAAGGTTTGAACCTGAATAGGGGCTATCATATCCAAGGTATGTTGCGGCATACTCCGAACGTGCCTCGTTAAGCCATATATCCTCGTTTACGTTCCGTAACTTGTTCTTTTGGTAGAAGGTAATGAGGTGCTGAAATTCGTGTGCAATGAACGATTTCGCTTTCGGGGAATTCACGAAAAGAACGTTCACATAAATAATCTCACGCTCATTCGATGTGGGAAAATCTTTCCGCGGGTATTCATCGTTCGTGTTGAAATATCCTCCCGTCCCCTCCGGCATCCGCAAAAAGAGAATGGAGATACGCGGGTCATTATCGATACCCGGATTCCACTCACTCCCTAAAAATTCGGTAAGTTTTGGATAAATGACGGTATCAAATTCTGTAGCGAGCGCATCGAATGAACGTATAAGTTGGTTTTGTTGCACTTCTGTAAGCGTTATCCAATATGCGTCCTCAAGGTAGAATTCGGCGTTGGCGCCGGTTTTTATGGGGCTTGCCGTAATACTCGTTTTCCTCTGCCAATGGTACGACGCATCAACAAAAAAGGTTTCTGATACCGCAGCGGCACTTTGCGGAAAGAGAAAGATGAGGACTAATGCACACCAAGAAAAAAACAGAAGCTGTTTTTGCATACGTCTTTATAATAACAAAACCTCAGAAATATAAAAATGACCCGGGACTAAGTGAACCCCAATTCTCAAGTCTTTAGTGGGTACTAGTTGCCCGGGTCACTTTCTATTATAACATTTTTCTTCCCTAAATAGCAAAAGGCGCCCACGAAACATGAGTGCCTTTGCCGCCTTATCGTCCTTCGACAAGCTCAGGACTCTTTAAAACCCCTCGGTTTTAATATTTCCGCCTCGGGGACTCCCGCCTGCGTGGCCGAAGCCACTTCGACGAGGCGAAGGCCCGTTCCCCGACCCCCTCCTTAAAGTCGGCAGAAGGCATCCCTTAAAAAGCAAAAGGCGCCCACGAAACATGAGTGCCTTCTGCCGACTTTGAGATTGGTTCCTCCTTGCGGAGGATATACCCACTACCCCAATGATAACAAATAGGGAGAAATTGTCAATAGGGAACAAGCGTTATTACACATGGAGAGCGGTAGCCATCGACTAAGAAAAGCGTCTCGGAGGCCGAGCGGGCACGGTTCCCCGACTGCAGTCGGGGAGAGCGAGGCCGAGAGCCGAGCGGCAAAGTCCCGGCTGGGGATTGCAACCGCGTCTTTTCGTATCGATGGCTACCGCTCTGTGCACCGTCAAGGCGTTGGAGGCATACGTTGCAATTCCTGCGCCTTCACCTCTCCTAAAAACTCTTCTACCACTTCTTTAAGCTCAGGGTTGATGAGAAGCGCCTCTTCAGCTTCTTCTCTCGCTTCTTCAAAATAACCTTTCATACTGTACGCGCTCGCAAGCACCATACGAAACTCATAATTTTTCGGGTAAAGACGCACCACATTCTCCAAGATCTCAAGTTGCTTGGGATACTCATCAAAGCGTCGATACACAACGTTCAACCACATCGCGCTTGGGGCGCTAGTGAAATCCTTACTATAGAAGAGGCCCTCCGCAATATTCCTTTTGGCACTCTCTTGATCGCCCGCAAGGATGGCATGAACGGCCAAGAACCAGTATGATTTGGGGAAACGTGTGTGGAGTTCTCGCGCTTCTTCAAAATATCCCCGCGCCCCCTCAAGATCTCCCTGGAATATGCGTGTAAGTCCAAGGTCATAGTAAAGCTCAATCTTACGAGGACTCATGTATACCGCATCTTTGAGTACCGATTCTGCGCGGGCGAAGGCATCATGTTCGCCGAAGAGAATTCCTCGCCGCATGTAGATCCGCGCAAGACTCACACGATACCGAACGTTGAGGGGGTGGTGATCTTGAGCACGGAGAACCTCTCGCTCCGCAAGATCGAAAAACCGTATAAATTCTTCTCGGGGAAACCGCGAACTTACCATGAGGTGCGTGAGCGCAATGGTAGTGTTCTCACTTACATAGGTGCCCAAGGCGAAGTTTTTTTCAAAGAGCGCAAATGCGTCATCGTAACGGCCCGCCGTTGTTTGGAGGAATGCGTTCCTGCCGTACATACTTGCAAGTGTCGGACGCACGTTTATGAAATACACAAGTCCTGATATGATAATAAGGATAGCGCATGCGAAAATGGGAAGTAAAATGGGACGAGTGAATCTCGCCCGTTGGGTACTCTCCGGATTCACGGCTGATGCGCGAAGGTGGAAACCAAGAAAACCAAAAAAAACGAAAAGAGGAAGATACGTGTTGAGCGTGTCAAAGATAAAGAGATCCTGCACGAGGTACGCGACAAGTAAACCCATGCAGATGGGATTAAGAATAGAGAAAAATTGATGAGTATTTCGGTGCCGAAGGAATGTGGTAACTAAGGCTCCACCAAACGTCATAAATATTCCGAGAAAAGCGAGGAGCCCGACGATGCCGGAGGTGGCAAGGATATCGAGCGGGACGCTATGGGCTCTGTCGAATCCGGGCGTATCATGCATGAAGAAATTCCCCCTCCCCTGTGTGTAGGGATATTCGGGATCAAAATGTTTATAGAACGCGAGTTCAAAGTTTTCCGGCCCCCATCCGAAGAGCGGCCGATCCTTCCACGCCGCAATTGCCGCGCGCCAGGCAACAGAACGCTGTTCAAAAGAGATTGAGATTTGTTCGATGTTGGTGAATTTATTAAAAAGTGCGTTGTCTCTTACCCACAACGTATCGTGTTGGAAAAGCAATCCAAGATATCCAAAGAGCAACGTGAAAACCAACGTGAGCATCACGATCCTGATTCGTTTATCATTCTTCGCGATGACAAAAAAGAGTGAAAATGTGCCAATCCCTGCACAAAGCCCCAGTATGGTGGTTCTTGCGGCGGTCCAAAAAACCGAGATACTAAGGAACACGGCAATCAATCCATAGAGCGTGCGGTGTTCGCGGTCCCTGGGATCAGTCGCAAAAAACAGGATAAGGGCAAAAAAGATATGAAAGAGCAAGTAACTTGCAAAAAATGCGGGATTCCCGGCAAGTCCTATCAACACATCAAACTGCGGGGCAGAGAGGTGCGGGAGTGAAACACCTACCTTTTCAAGGAGGCCGACAATCCCGGAGATAAGGCTCACAAGAATCGAGACCTGAAAGAAGCGAAACCAGTCTTCATAGGTACGGAAAAGCGCGGTCAGGATGACGAGGAAGACACCGAGGTGCCACCAAAGGATAAGCCCTTCGCTCCGTTCGATATTTCCCCAGATGCTATGCGCTCTATCAACACCGGCAAATGCGGCGATGGTGAGAATGAGTATAAAACCGAGGATGATAGCAGTAAAGACTGAAAATCGGGGACGGAATTCGGGCCGCAAGAAAATAAGGAGGAGATAAAAGCCAAGTGTGATCTCGGTTACCAGTTTAAAAAATAACGCCTTCCCAAACGCAAAAGGAAAGAAGGTAAAGGGTGTAACCACAAGCGGCGTAAAAAGAAGCAAAAAAAGCGAGAGCTTGCTCGCCCTAAGAAGAATCGCAGAAATTGTCTCCCGGGATATCATAAAAGATTGAAAAGATACCTATAAATTTGCTATAGTTTTAATAGTGAAAAGAATGGTCCAATTCATAGTGCTCCTCGGGGGTGATGTGGGGATTCTCTACCTCTCCCTCTTTCTTGCACTCTTTGTGCGATACGACGCGCAATTCAATAAAGCGATCTGGGATCAGCATGTTATCCCTTTCTCACTCCTCTTTGCGCTCTGGGTCCTCGTATTCTTCAGCCACAACCTCTATACGCATCGCGCGCTCAAGAATGCGATCTTTTTTTACCAAAACCTTCTCCGTGCGATCGTCATCAACGGGATTCTCGCTATTCTCTTTTTCTACTTCATCCCCTACTTCCAAATTACACCGAAAAGGAATCTCCTCATCGTGACGATCATCGTATCCGTGCTTTTCACGCTGTGGCGACAGGTCTATAACCATTTCATGCGCTCCTTCTTGCCGCTACGAAATGTGCTCATCGTGGGAGTGACGAATGATGCAGTCGAACTTGCACGTACCATCAAAGAAAATCCGCAGTGGGGATTTCGCATAAGAGGGTTTCTTGAACTGGAACAGGATGAAAATGGCGCATCTTCACTCCCCGAACTCAACGATGTACCGCGCCATCATGACCTCAATACACTCAAAGACATAATCACAAATAATGAAGTTGCGACGGTATGCCTTGCGGCAAATCCCGATAGCAGCCGAGAACTAAGTCGGATGCTCTACGAATGTATCCCCCTTAAAATAACCTTTGTGAATCTTGCTGATTTTTACGAGGAACTCACAGGTCGCGTGCCCGTATCGTCTCTTCACGAACGATGGTTCCTGGAAAATCTACGTGAGTCAGAGCGAGATTTTTATGAAGTCCTTAAGCGCATGGTCGATATTAGCGCTGCGGCTATGCTCCTCGTCTTCACCCTGCCGCTCTGGCCCCTTATCGCGCTTTTCGTTCGCGCATCGGGGCCGGGACCCATATTTTACGCGCAAAAAAGGGTCGGCCGCCATGGAAAACTCTTCACTATCATGAAATTTAGAACGATGCGTAAAGATGCTGATCACTATGGGCTTGGTCGTGCTGAAGAAAACGATATACGAATCACAAGAATAGGGAAAATCCTTCGCAAAACCTATCTCGACGAACTCCCACAGCTTCTTCTTATCATCAAGGGTGATATGAGCCTTGTGGGGCCGCGCCCGGAACAGATAAACTTAGTTTGGGAATTTACAAAAGAAATCCCCCACTACCACATACGGCATCTTGTAACACCGGGGCTCACTGGCTGGGCACAAATTAACTTCAGATACGGATATTCAAAAGAGGATGCGCTCGAAAAATTAAGGTACGATCTCTTTTATGTAAAGAACAGATCTCTTCCATTAGATATAGGTATCCTTATCCGAACGCTTAGTATGATCTTCAAAGGCTCCTGATCCTCTGAAATCGAAAATCGCTAGAGCAACGCGTCTATCTCGCGGAGGAGCGTATCCCCCACTAAACTCCAGCGGTACCGTTCTTTCGTCAGGGTATAGGCGTTCTCACCAATTGTCTTCCTCGCACCATCATCTTCCAAAAGAGTGGAAATTTTATCGATCCACTCTTTTTTATTCTTCGCAATGAGGTAATGTTTTCCGTCGACACCCCCAATACCGCGTGATGCAACGGGCGAGATGATGTTTGCTTTTTTAAGCGCCATTGCCTCGAGAATTTTGTTCTGAATGCCGGCGCCTGCGCGGATGGGTGTCACAATTATTTTCGAGGCAAGGAGCTCGGCATACGGATCCTCAACAAAACCAAGCGTGCGAACATTCCGTTGAAAAAGCCGCTGGAATCTGCGGGGCGGATTTTTACCGATGATGAGGAACTCAAGGTATGGAAAACGCGAGCGGAGCTCGGGGAAAATTTCATGGATGAAATAAAGCGCTGCGTCTCTATTGGGGAAATAATCCATTTTACCAAAAAATATGATCTGATCCTTCTCGTGGGTGGGGTTCGCGTGCACTTCAAAGAGGTGTTCACGAATACCATTGGGGAGTATCACAATACGGGATGCGAGCTCCGGAACTTGTGAGGCGAGATGCGATGCATCAAATGGCGAAGTGATGAAGATTTTTTCAAACGATCCAAGATATTTTTGGTAATAATCTCTAATGCGGATCCAATCAATGAAATAGGCGGTCTTCCATGGGAATGAGGCAAGCTGATGGAATTCTTTATAGGAAAGCGAGAGGTCATCGATAAGGTCTATTGCTTTCTTCACCGGGAGCCCTCGCGTATACTCAATAGTTCGTATGGTAGAAGAAAATATGAGGTCATAGCCCTTCGCATGATCGTGTACCCATTCACGCACCTCCGGGAAGAAAAAATAGTTTACCTGAAGCGGCAACCGACCCGGGATACCAAAAAGGCCGTTTAAGATAAAACGGGATTTGAAAAAAGAAAAGGGGATTACCCTATGGAACGTCCGCTCAAGTACCTTCACGTGACCCTGGTTTTGCCCCCCAGAGCCAAGGTATAAAAGATCGACCTCGTATTTTTTTGCGAGCGCCTTCCCAATGTTAAATGCCCGGATGGGGTATCCGTAGCTATCCGGATAGGGTGATTTAAAGGTGATGTAGAGGATTTTTTTCATATCATTGCTTTTCGCCTCACGATTTCTTCTTTCGATAAAAATACATAATGAAGGATCTCTCTATAGATAGATCGCATTTCTTTAGACCGAGCAAAAAGGAACCGAAATGAAAAATCAATAGCCATAAGAATACGAAGACAAAAGAGGCTAAAATCTGAATAGTGTTTGATCCAAAAGATAAGTTCGCTCCGATATTTTTCGATAAGCGCCCGTGGATTTTTCTTCATACTGGAACCTACAGCATGTTCCACGACCACTGACGGAAAATAATAGGATTCGTATCCTTTCTGCTTTGCGCGAAGCGCCAGATCCTGATCTTCAAAATATAAGAAATAATCTTCATCAAACCCGCCAAGCTCTTCAAATACTTTCTTTCGCACCATAAGGAAAGCCCCCGTAAGCCAATCGACTTTCTCGGGTTCTTTAATATCTTGATATACGAAAAGATATGATCGCAACGCCCCACCAAGTATCTTACGGAATGGTACGAGTGTCTTTCGAAGAAAGTCATTTGGAAGAAAATTCTTAAGATGGAGATGGTGCCCAACCGCCCAACCTAACCCCAAAAAACCCGAAGCCGACACTTGAATCCTCCCATCCGGCCAGATAATTTTAGGCCCAAGAAATCCAACATCGGTATGCGATTCCATAAAATCAATCGCATCTTTAAATCTGCCACTCACTATCCGAGTATCTGGATTTACAAAAACGAGGTATTGTCCTCTTGTAACCTTTACTGCCTGATTATTTGCCCGTCCGAACCCAAGATTCTGTCGGTTCGAGATCAACCTTACTCCAAGAAAAGAATTCTCTAAAACTACTCCATTCTGAGAATTATTGTCTACAACAATTATCTCGTAAATATTCTTAACTAGGACATCCTTTTCTAACTGAACCAGCAGTCTATCAAGAAAGCCCTGAGTACGAAAGTGAACAATAACAAATGACACTGATATCTGTTGAACCATAATGAAGTTACCAAAGTAGTAAACGGCGGAAATGTTTCATGAATATCGCACCGAAGAAACTCTTCCCACATTCCTTAATTAAACCTAGTCCTATACGCGTTACGGTTAAAAAAACAGTTTGTATATTTTGTAATAGAAATGAGGGATGAGATAGAAGAAATTTGATAATGACGTAGAGATGCCAAAATATCATTTTCGGCTTCCTCTGTCGCATCTTCCCGGGTGTACGAATATATAACAAAGGACTATCTATATAGCTGACAGAGTATCCTTTAGATACTCCTCGAAGACAAAAATCATAATCTTCACTTGATTTCAGATGCTCATTGAAACCACCTATCTCTTCAAAAATCTGTTTCTTAAAAAAGAAGGAAGATGTTGGCGACATCACATTTTTTCGAAATAATGAAACGAGGCATTTTCCCCCCTTGCAGGGGGTGGTTTTTACCTCTTCCCAGTATGTCCTATTCAAAAAAACATTCTTGTCATTGAATAAGAAGGCATCGGCGTATACAAAATCAGCACCCTTTCTCAATTCTTCTAGCTGGATTTCGAGTTTTTGATTAAGCCACACATCATCTGCATCAAGCAGGGCTATAATGCTCCCTTGAGAATATTTAATGCCGGTATTTCTCGCTGCTGCCGGTCCCTTATTTTCACTATGTTTTAGATATCTAATTCTTGCATCACGTCTTATCCACTGCTTTACAATCTCACCTGTCCTATCTGTTGACCCATCATCAATAATAATCTGCTCCCAATTGGGGTAGGTCTGGTTGAGGACGCTCTGGATACAGTCTCCGATAAAACGTTCGTGGTTATAGGTGGGGGTGATGATGGAAACGAGGGAAAATTGATCGCGCATAGTGATTTATCTAAAATATCGTTTATCCCAAATCTTTCCCATCGGTTCTAGGTCGAAATGAAAAATACTTGCTGTATAACCAAGAAGTCCTTTCAATCGTAATAACCCGTTACCTCTTTTAAATGCGGTTTCATAATATCTCCTTGCTTTTCTCCATTCTCCCGAGAAAAGCATTACTCTCCCAACCTCACAGTATTTCGAGACGGAAGATTCTTTTACTTGGAGATAAGTTAATAACTCCTTCTTAGTAATAGCCGTATATTTCTTAAAATGAGGTGCAAGAGAGGTAAAAAATTGAAGCACGTAGTGATGGAGATTTCTTTCTACCCGCTCTATATCTTGCAAGGTAACCTGTGAGGGGTGTCTTCTATAATATCCAAGAATAGAATCTTGTACCGCAAACTTCCCTTCGAGGCTTAATTGAAGCCAGGTGGGATAATCCATATAAGGAAGGTGGGAAGGTTGGATAAATCCGCCAATTTTTAGAAGACTTTCCTTACGTATAATGACGCTTTGGAATGGAATCGGATTAAACAATAAAGCCTTTTTTAGGAACACACCCGGGGGATCATTCTGCCAGATGCTATCTTTCAATGAGAAAACAGGGATCATACGCAAAAAACGGCCACCCTGATCTACCTCCTGAACTTTCCCCCAAGTCATTACAATATCCTGATCATCGAAAAGATGAATCTGTTTCTCAAGTTTATCGACTGGCCACATATCGTCCCCCTCGAGCATTGCGATAAATTCACCATTCGCCATAGAAAGCCCCCTATTGTAGGTAGCTCCTAGCCGCCATATTCCCTCATGTTTTTGTGGTACATATCTAATCCTTCTATCGGTAAAAAATCTTACAATCTCACCTGTCCTATCTGTTGACCCATCATCAATAATAATCTGCTCCCAATTGGGGTAGGTCTGGTTGAGGACGCTCTGGATACAGTCTCCGATAAAACGTTCGTGGTTATAGGTGGGGGTGATGATGGAAACGAGGGGAGTTGAATACATACGAATGGCTTTTATGTGGATCGGCTAAAATAATAAATAAAAGCGAAAAAGAGATAAATCATGGTCAAAAGAAAAGAAAGGATGGCACCATAAAGGCCTATATTGGGTACGAGTATGAGTGCAGCGATCGAATTAACAATAACACTCATCCATACATGAAGGGATACATAACGGAAATCCGTGGTTCCACCAGAAGCGATAAGCCAACCCAACAGGTTTACCAAAAGAAAGAACCATGCCCCCAAAGAAAATAATGCGACGAGAAATGGATCTAAAAGATAGTCTCTGCCAAAAAAAAGCATGAGAAGAAAAATAATGAGTGAAAGAATAATAAAAAACGGGAGAGAAAGAAATGCTCCTGCGCGAATTAGTTTTTTAAAAATTTCTTTCTTGCTCTCAGATGAAATTGTCGAAACACTGGGGAAAAATACCGCAAGTACGATCTCAAGTAATCTCCCAATAATCATCTGTGAGGAAGCAAAATAAGCACTGTAGATTCCTACTGCCTCAAGCCCTACAAAAGTATGAAGTGCCAATCGATCAATTACTCCCCAAAAGGATGTGGGGATAGTGCTAAAAAAGGCTATACCACCATAATTGATCAGCGTCGGAAACCACTTCGCAGCTTGTTTCATCCCTTGAAGGTATTGCCTTATGAGAAAAAAACCGATGATACTTGCACCCAAGAAGCGGAAAAGGGTCGAGATTACCAAAGAATCAAATCCCCGTTCTCCCCGAACGATAATCAGAAAAATAATTAACGAAGCAAAAATAACTGCTGCTCCTATATGAGAGGCGGCAAGAACGCCAAAACGATGAACCCCTTTAAGAATTGAGTGGGAAAGATTAAAGAGTGTAAGGGATGCGGCAACGAGAAGACTCAAATCGAAGAACGAAACAGGAATTCTCAGAAAGACGGCAAGGGGAGTCCTTAGTATATAAAAAAGAGTGCTAAAGAAAACTGTGAACAATATGGTAAGATAAAATCCCGATGATATAATTTCTCTCCGTTCGCTATTCGATGCTGCATAACGCGTAATTGCTGCAGTAAGTCCGAACCCCATAGGCACGGCGAGAAATCCTGCTATGGAAAAGACAAGGCTTGCCTTGCCAAACTCTCCTGGCCCCAAAAGACGAGCCGCCAAAATGGTAAACCCCACGCTGATTGCACTTGCGGGTATCACCCCAAAACTTACGAGGAATATATTTTCAAAGAATCGCTGTGCCCGCCCACCCATCGAATAGCCGAAGATATGCTGATAGCCTTTATCGATGATCGAGAAAATAAATTGGTACATTTTAATATTGCTTAAGAAAGTCCTGAAATTTCAGAAATACATACTGCAACATTTTATCGGTTAAACCGTGGTGACAACCAATAAGAAACGTATCTTTCATAATTTTATCGGCATTTAAAAGCTCGCCTACTACTCTATATGGTACCTTTTTGAAAGCGGGGTGCCGCAACACATTCCCAGTAAAAAGAAGTCTTGTTTGAATGTGGTTTTGCTCCAAAAAAGTAAGTAACTCAAGCCGCGTAAAAGACGCACTGTCACGAATGGTAAGCGGAAAAGCGAGCCAATATACTTCGGCGTTCGGATGTTCTTTTGGAAGAATAAAAAAATTCTCATACTTTTGAAAAAAATTGTAAAGTCTTTTAAAATTCTCCCTTCTCTGTTTATTAAATGTTCGTAATTTTGATAATTGAACGAGCCCGAAAGCAGATTGTATCTCTACGGGCTTCAAGTTATAGCCCGGTACAGAATATATAAATTTCCTATCGTATGGTATCCCATCTATCGTGTAGCTAAATCGCTCACGCACATCTTCATTGTCAT
>CAYJUQ010000003.1:24665-30147 GCA_964373425.1 uncultured Candidatus Saccharibacteria bacterium | reverse complement strand
GGGCCGTTTACAGATGGACAAGCCTTGAAACGAGCGCTGAAGATTCTGCGCGGCATATTCCCCTACTATACCGGGAAACACCCGAAAGCGAGAAAGTGTCTTTACTGCCACATTGATCTTTGCCCCGGGCCAAACCCAAACAAAAATGACTACCGAAAAAATATCACGCATCTGAAGGAAATACTTGCGGGAAGAAAGGTTTCGCTCACGAGACAACTTGAAACTGCAATGAAGGTCGCTTCTCGAAATAAAAAATTTGAAAGGGCGGCAACAATACGGGATCAATGGAAGGCGCTCAAAAATATTTTTGAACACAATGTCATCCTCTCAAGAACGGAACGTACTGATGGGGAAGCTGTCAGGGAAAGTCAAAACTATAAAGAAGCGTTGCAGCGGTATCTTGGCATACCATCTCAAAGAGACGGGCAGTTCCGTATCGAAGGATACGACATCTCGAACATTCAAGGGAAATACGCGACTGGCTCAATGGTTACCTTCATCGACGGAAAACCGGCAAAAAAATGGTATCGGAAATTCAGGATAAAGACGGTGTGGGGCGCAAATGATATCGCTATGATCCACGAAGTGCTGAAAAGACGATTGCGACATCCCGAATGGCCGATACCGGATCTTTTCCTTATTGATGGCGGCAGAGCCCAGCTGAATGCTGCACAAAATGAAATATCAAAACATCGAAATATCGAAATATCGAGAGTACCGGTTGCGGCGCTTGCAAAACGCAATGAAGAAATTTATGTCCCGCATCACGCAAAGCCAATAACACTCGCTCGTAATACTCCCCTCCTCCATCTTTTTATGCGCGTGCGGGATGAAGCGCACCGTTTTGCGATCACGTATCATCAGAGACTACGAAATCCCTTCCTATAAAAAACTTCGGCATGACCCGAAGCGCTCGTCCGTAAAAGATGGTGGCTAAGGGCGCTAACGAAAGAAAAGCTGCTGTTCGATGTACCATATACCGATTGCGGCACCATAACCTGCAAGCGCCGGCAATGTGGCAATCCGCATGTAACGGAAAAATGTGAGTTCTTTCACCATGCCCATCGCAACCACTCCTGCCGCAGATCCAATAGCAAGGAGAGAACCACCGGTTCCTACGGTAAGCGCAAGGAGCACCCAAATCCCCGGATCGGTTGTCTTGAGAATATGCATGGCAGCCGCGGTAAGCGGGATATTATCGACAATCGCGGAGAGGATGCCGAGAATCGCGTTTCCCGCAACAAGCCGCCAAAATTCCGGATCTTCTCCGAAAATACTTGCAGAAATTTTTTCAAGAGTCCCTACGTGTTCAAGGGCGCCAACCGCAAGGAGGATACCCACGAAAAAGAGAAGGATTGCAAAATCAACACCCCTAAGAAACTTCTCAATATTTGCGTCGAGATGCGTTTTTCTTGCCTCAACTACTCGGAAAAACCGGGTGAGAACACCAACGACTCCAAGCCCCATGAGAAGCCCAACATATGGTTCGAGGCCCATTTGGCTGACAATGAGTGGCAATGAAAACGATGCGAGCGCCGTTCCGATAATAAAGCGTTCGCCTCTCGTCAGTACGACCCTCTCCTCTTCCACATCTTGTGTATCGGCTTTCACGCGACGAGCCAAAAGAAAGGTGCTGATAAGAAGGATACTCAGTGAGGGCAAGAATCCCTGTACGATAACGTCACTCGCTGAAAACTTTCCACCAAGCCAAAGCATGATAGTGGTTACATCGCCAATTGGCGAAAAGGCACCGCCAGCATTTGCACTAATCACAATGGCTGCAGCGGCAATAAGAAGATTTTCTCCCTTAAAGAAGCGTCTTGCGATTTGCGTCATGACAATTGTGGCGGTGAGGTTGTCGACTATTGGCGAAAGGGAAAATCCGATCCCCGCAATAACCCAAAGCTGCGTAGCATCGCTGAACCCAAACCCAAGGAGTTTCACGCGAATAAAATCAAAAAGGCCGTAGTGGACGAGGATCTCAACGAGCATCATTGCGGCAAGAAGAAAAACGACAAGACCGAAAATATCTGCTCCGATATCCTTCATCGCATGCCCCACTGCTTCGTCCTCGTTAAAACCGATAAGGAACCATAAGAATGCGCCGAGCGCAACTGCGATGGTAGCCTTATGGAGATTCAAACGATGCTCCAGGGTAATCGCCGCATAACCGATGATGAAAATAAGAATTGCGATGATTTCGATAGTCATAGAAACTCCTTTTTATTATATCAATATATTGTTTGGAATGGCAGTCATCGACTAAGAAAAGCGTCTCGGAGGGCGGAGCAGGCATGGTTCGAGCGAAGCGAGAGAGCGAGCCCGAGAGCCGAGCGGCGATTTCCTCGCCGGGGAAATCGACCGCGTCTTTTCGTGTCGATGACTGCCGTTCCAAAACAATGCGTGAAAGTGTAATATAATCGTGAGACTATGACTCCCGCTATACACATCATTGCAAGTATAATTGGTATTCTCATGGCGAAACGATTCGTTCCTGATTTTATATTTGAGGGAGACCTTATCACTCTTATCATTGCGGGGGGACTCCTCGGTGCGCTCAACTTTTTTGTGAAACCATTCTTGAAACTGGTGAGCTTCCCGCTCATCCTCTTGAGTTTTGGCCTCTTTAGTATTATCATCAATATGTTGCTCCTGTGGCTCACCGATATCTTCATCCCTGAGCTTACCATTGAAACAGTGTATGCCCTTCTTGCAAGTACGCTTCTTCTGGGGATTACCAATTTCATCCTAGGAGCAATCTTCCATTCTAAACAAAGGTGATATGCTACATGACTGCCCTACTTAACATCTTCCCCATTGTACAAATTATGGTCTCCATGATACTCGTGGGGTTAATTTTGCTTCAACAGCGAGGTGTTGGGCTAGGAAGCGCATTTGGTGGTGAAGGCGGATTCTATCGCACAAAACGCGGTCTTGAAAAGATTATCTTCTGGCTCACGGTTGTCTTCACGGGCCTTTTCCTTGGGCTTACTTTTCTTAACCTTTTTCTCTAATCACTACCCGCGCCTCTTGCGAGGCACGGGGAACACTGTGTGTCTCGGATACAACACATTCTTCTAAGGATTGAAAAGATGGTGCTTACCACATGGTACCTCCTCCCGCCAAAAGAACGATATCTTTTGGTGATTTTTATTAGTATCTTTTTCGTATCCGGAGGAGTACTCGCTACTCAATTTTTCTTCTCTCACACTACGGTAGAAGCACAGGAAGGAGGAGAATATCGAGAGGGTGTTGTGGGTAACCCACGGTATATCAATCCTGTTCTTGCGCCTACCGATGAAGCAGACAGAGATCTTGCCGAACTCATATTTTCGGGGCTCATGAAGTATAACGAGCGGGGGGAGATCGTCCCCGATCTTGCCGAACGACTTGAAGTAAAAGAAGGAGGAAAGGTGTATGAGTTCACGCTCCGCGAATCAATACTCTGGCAAGATGGTGAACCAGTAAAGATTAATGATGTAGCTTTCACCATCGATCTTGTGCAAGATCCCCGCTATCAAAGCCCGCTTCGCATCAATTGGCAGGGCGTGGAAGTTGAAAAGGGGGAAGGACGGATCATCCGTTTCAAACTGAAAAACCCCTACGCCCCATTTATTGAAAATACCACGATCGGCATCCTCCCCAAACATATCTGGGAAGGGATTGATCCAAAGAAATTTCCGCTCGCAGAACCAAATTTAAAACCGGTGGGAAGCGGCCCCTATAAGCTTATCCGCATTAAGAAAGACGCGCGTGGAACAGTAAAATCGGTGACGCTCGCCCGGAATGAAAACTACTATGACCCCAAACCCTACATGAAGCGTCTCACCTTCCTTTTCCTTAATAATGAAGATGAGGCAGTTGCCGCCTACAATAACCATGAGGTTGATGGATTGAGCTATATCTCCGCGGGCCACATCGCAAAACTCCGCTCATTAAAATCCCTCACGCTTCTCTCGCTTAACCTCCCGCGGTACTACGCAATATTTTTCAACCAAAGCCAGTCACGTGTGCTCACCGATAAGGCGGTACGAGTGGCGCTCGCCCGAGGTTTGGACAAAGCTGATCTTGTCGAGACGCTCCTTGGCGGAAAGGCGCGTGTCATTGATTCCCCAATTCTCCCCGGTCTTATTGGTTATACTGATGAGGTTAAAAAATATGAGTTTTCACCGGAAGAGGCCCGAGCAAATCTCGAAGCAATAGGCTGGAAAGATGAAAATAATGACGGAATCCGCGAGAAAGGAACCGACACGCTTACGATCAAACTCATCACCGTAGAGTCCCCTGAACTACCTCAAGTTACCGAGATTATCAAAAATAGCTGGGGAGCGGTTGGCGTGGATACCCAAGTAGAAGTACTTGGAATTGGCGAAATCGAAGAACGTATTCGGGCAAGAACGTACGATGCACTCCTTTTCGGAGAGGCGCTTGGGCACGACCCTGATCCATTCTCTTTCTGGCATTCATCGCAAAAGAAAGATCCGGGACTTAATCTCGCGCTCTATTCGAATAAAGACGTGGATAAACTTCTTGAGGAGGCGCGGCAAGAATCGAATCCGGATATACGCGCCGAAAAGTATCGCGCGTTCAGCAGGATCATTACAGAAGACATTCCCGCAGTTTTTCTCTATAGTCCTGATTATATCTATCCCGTAACAAAACGGGTAAAAGGGATCGGTGTTACGCATATCGTTGACCCCTCAAAACGATTTTCTGGAATCGAAAATTGGTATATTGAAACAAGAAGGGTATGGAAATAAAAAGCTCTCGATGTTACGAGAGCATTAAGGATATTATTTCTCTTCGACAACAGAGAGTTCGTAATACTTAAATCCTTTCGTCGTTACGATCTTAAGACGATTCGGATTTGAGGGAATGGTTGTGTTTCGAAATCCCCCACGAGGCAACTCGGCACACTTCACCGTATCATTATCCAGAATGAACATATTAACCTCATCTGGACCGGCCTGTAAGACGGAAAGAACACGATACTCGCCATTCGCGCGCAATTCGGCTTCAGTAAGACATTTTCCAGTTGGCTTTCCGAAGGTAACTCCCAGAATACCTCCCCATATTATAGAGATAACTAAGACAGAGACCAAAAAAAATGCGAACGATTTCCGCGAGAAAAAGCCTTCATATTGTCTATTGCTGGCCGCACCGTAAAGAAAGAAGATAAAACCGCTTAGAGATACTGGGACTGCGACGAACATAATTCCTAGAAACCAACTTAACTCCACCCTCTTTAACTCCTTTCATCATAGTAATTAAAAGAACTATTTTATCTACTATATAAAACGGGGGATAACATGTCAAGCAACCTTATCAAAAAAATAGACAAATCAAATATGCGGCAGGTGATTTTAGATTTTCCGAAACAGTTTCGAATTGGCCTCGAGGGGGCGCAACGTTCGCTTCGAGGCGCGAAACGCCCGCCGCGTATCGAAAATGTCGTTATCTGCGGCATGGGGGGATCGGCGCT
>CAYJUQ010000003.1:0-24565 GCA_964373425.1 uncultured Candidatus Saccharibacteria bacterium | reverse complement strand
CTCCCCGATTTACACATTGAGCCGCGCGATTCGATTGGTATGCAATTTGCGGCGCTCGCCACGATCCTTATGAAATACCGGGTGCTCCCCGACATCAAAAAAGATATACTAAGACTTGAAACACGTATTGAACCAAAACGCCTTGAAGAGAGCGGGAAGCGGATTGCAAAAACGGTTCTTGGGAGAATCCCACTCATTTACAGCTCCCCTTTCCATGAATCGCTTGCCTATAACTGGAAAATACGCTTCAATGAGACTTCGAAAACACATGCATTCATGCATGTCTTCCCGGAACTCAATCATAATGAAATGTCGGCGTACGAGAAACCGCGCTACACCTCTCCTCTCTCAAAACTCTTTTTTGTGATTATGCTCCGGGATGAGAAAGACCATACACGGATTCAGAAGCGTATGCGCCTTACCGCGCGACTTATTTCCGGATCGGCGAAAGGAGTAGAAGTGGTAAATCTCAGGGGGAAAACAGTACTTGAAAAAATGTTTAAAAATCTCGTCCTTGCCGATTGGGCCGCCTATTGGCTTGCATTCCTCCGAAAAGTTGATCCCACGCCGGTACGCGTAATTGAAACATTCAAAGAACAAATGAAAAAGAGCCGCTAATGCCCTCGTGGCGGAATTGGAATACGCGCGGCGTTCAGGGCGCCGTGCCCGCAAGGGCTTGTGGGTTCAAATCCCACCGAGGGCATAGTAAAAAGGACGATCGAGTGATCATCCTTAGGGAGGTGCTTCTTTCTCTTTTTTCTTCTTTGTTTTTTCTTTCTTCGTAACCGGCATCTCGACAAAGCGCGCACCGTCACAATGCAGACAGACAACAGGGAAGAAGAAAAGGAGAATCATGCCTTTCCCCTCACAGGTAGGACACTTCACCTTTCGTGTAACTCTGCCATCATGTTGCGGCGGGACCCTACGTACCATTCAATTCACCTCCTATTAAAAAGCTAGAACTTAAAAGTATAACATAAAACTAATAAAAAAGCAAATGTATGACTAGACGACCACAACATAATAAATTTAGCGTTATCCCGCTTGGCGGCGTTGAAGAGATCGGCCGCAATATGACGCTCGTCGAATACGGACGGGATATTGTGATAATCGATATGGGCTTGCAGTTTCCGGAAGAAGACATGCCAGGTATTGACTATATCATCCCCAATATCGAGTACCTCAAAGGGAAAGAAGATCGAATCCAAGGAATCATCATCACGCATGGCCACTATGATCATATCGGTGCGATCCCCTACCTTGTTGAAAAGCTAAAATACCCCCCGATTTATGCAACAGCGCTCTCGCGCGGGATTATCCTTAAAAGACAAGACGATTTCCCGCATTTAAAACCGCTTGAGATCCATGAGGTAAAAGCGGAGAGTAAACTGCGCCTTGGCAACTTCTTAATAGAATTCTTCCACGTAAACCACAATATTTTTGATACGGTGGGGGTAGTAGTCTCAACGCATGTCGGATCGCTCATGCACACCGCAGATTTCAAATTCGACAATAACCCTGTGGGCGACCGCCCCGCAGATTACGGGAAAATCGCAAAATTCGGCGATCGCGGCGTGCTCGTGCTCCTCTCGGATTCAACCGGCGCAGAAAAGGCGGGCCACTCGGTTTCGGAAAAAACGATTCAAGATAACCTCGAGGATATTTTCCGTAAGACCAAAGGAAGAATCATTGCCGCAACCTTTGCCTCGCTCATCTCACGTATCCAACAGCTCGTCTCTCTTTCAGAAAAGTATGGACGGAAAGTGGTGGTGGAGGGCTACAGTATGAAAACGAATGTCGAGATCACACGGAACCTTGGCTATCTTCACATTCAAAAATCAACGCTTCTCCCCATTAAAGAAGCACATCGCTACCCACCTGATCGACTCACTGTAGTTTGCACGGGTGCCCAAGGCGAGGGAAGCGCGGTCCTTATGCGACTTGTGAATAAAGAACATAAGTTCCTGAATATCCAAAAAGGTGATACGGTGATCTTCTCTTCTTCCGTGGTCCCGGGGAATGAACGCTCGGTACAGGGCCTTAAAGATCTTATTTACCGGCAGGGCGGAAAGGTTTACCACTACGGCATGATGGATATCCACGCATCGGGCCACGCCTACCAAGAAGATCTTAAAATGATGCTTCAGCTTGTACGGCCAAAATTCTTTGTGCCCGTCCACGGCAATCACTATATGTTGAAACTCCATGGAGAACTTGCAAAAGAAACGGGGGTTCCTGTGGATAATATTGTGATACCTGAAAACGGCATGGTGATCGAGGTGGCCCAGAATAAAATTACCCCCACGAAGATCCGTGTCCCATCAAACTACGTTATGGTAGACGGCCTTGGCGTGGGAGACGTGGGGAATGTGGTGCTCCGCGACCGCCAGATGATGGCAGAAGACGGCATGTTTGTGGTAATTGCAATTGTGGATAGTAAAACCGGTAAGGTTCTCGGAAACCCCGATATCATCTCACGCGGGTTTATTTACCTCCGGGATAATAAAGTGCTCCTCAAAGAAGTGAGACAGAGGGTACGGGGAATTGTAGAAGAGACCGGTGCGCCAAAACACGGAATGAACTGGACGTACGTGAAAGATAATATTCGTGAACGGATCGGGCAATTTCTCTATTCAAAGACGAAAAGAAGGCCAATGGTACTGCCTGTCGTTATCGAGATCTGATCTCGATAACGACAAATTCGAAATCCGAAGCACGAAATCCGAAACAAATTCAAAGCATGAATGACCAAAATTTAAAATATGGTGTTTTAGATTTCTGGTTTTTGAATTTAGATATTGTTTAGGATTTAAAAATTAGGATTTAGAATTTCAATGATCTCATTTGCTGATTTTCAAAAACTTGACCTTCGCGTTGGGACGATCACGTCTGCCGAACCAATTCCGGATTCGGATAAACTGGTGAAACTTGTGGTTGATATTGGCGGAGAAGAACGACAACTTGTTGCGGGTATCGCGAAAGTCTATACCCCTGAAAGCCTCAATGGGAAACAGATTGTAGTGCTCACAAACCTCGAACCAAAAAAACTGATGGGTTATGAATCGCAAGGAATGTTGCTTGCGGCTGATACTGACGGCATCCCGGTGTTACTTACACCGACAAAAGCGGTACCTGCCGGAACGAGTATAAAATAAAAGCTCCCTTAGGAGCTTTGGATAGATAAAGAAGCACATTCACAGTCTTTTCTATAATTTCCGCAACCGCTGCAGTTCTCGTAATCGGAGTCGTAGATAACACGCCCGTCCCCCCGACATTGCTCACACTTATGAAGATCGTTGATGGAGATCGCGTGCGCGCCGGGTTCACATTTGTGGCAATCCGAATACCCTTCGGCATCGTAGTTCATGGGGCCGCAAAACGCGACGCCGCATCCATCACAGCCGGGACAGCGCATCGTTGCTTCATCGACCCGCATATTGTAAACGAACATAATGTGTCCTCTCCATTCTTTAAGAAATTGTTTCCTTATCGCTTGAAACATCAAAGAGGAATGCAACTATTGAAAGCCCAATCGTTGCACCAAGTCCCCATTCCGCAACAAAGTACACACCAAGCACGGTAAGTACTGTACGCGGGGCAAAAAGTGCGGCAAGTCCAAGAAGCGCCATTGCCCAGACCTCCATCGAGACACCTCCTTTCAAAGAACGATGTAAGTGATTGTTTATGATAACGCAAAGAAAATTTTATGTCAACCTCTTCGACCAACTCGGGGCGAATAGTCTTTAGCGGCATTCGGCCAACGGGCCGGTTACATATCGGGAATTATTTGGGCGCAATAAAAAACTGGTTAGAACTGCAAAACAAAAACCAGTGTATTTATGCTGTCGTTGACTACCACGGCATCACAACCCCCTTCGATTCCAAGACCTTCCATACGGACGTCTACAATGTAATTCTTGACTACCTTGCAGCGGGTCTCGACCCCCGAAAATCACTCATTATCATCCAATCGCAAATCCCCGAACATCTTGAGCTTGCATGGATCCTTGGCACTATAACACCTGTCTCATGGCTTGAACGAATCCCTACGTATAAAGAAAAGGCTGCGCTTCACCCCAAGTACGTCAATTTGGGGCTTCTTGCTTACCCCGTCCTTATGGCGGCAGACATCCTCCTCTACAAGGCAACGCACGTTCCCGTGGGGCAGGATCAACTCCCCCATATCGAGCTTACCAATGAAATTGCACGGAAATTTAACAACCAATTTGGGAAGACCTTTGCCGAAGTACAACCAATTCTCGGAAAGGGTGCGAAGATCCTTTCACTCGCTGATCCAAAGAAAAAAATGTCAAAAACAGGTGATGAGGGCATTGCGTTAAACGATCCTCCAAAAGTAATCAGGGAAAAAATTAAACGGGCGGTTACCGACTCGGGAACCGACATTATCTATGATCTCAAGACAAAACCAGCAATTTCAAACCTTCTCCTCATATACCATCTCTTCTCCGGAAAAGATGTACCAACGATAGAGAAGAGGTATCGCGGCAAAGGCTATGCGGCGTTCAAGGAAGAGTTAGCGGAGATAGTCATCGAGGGGCTACGCTCTTTTAGGGACAGACGCGCGAAACTCGAGAAAGAAAAAACGTATATAAAAAGGGTACTTGACGAATCGCGTGAAAAAGCGCGGCTCATCGCCGCAAAAACCCTCAAAGAAGTGAAAGAAAAAATAGGCGTTATATGAAATACTACACCCAGATACGAAATGTACTCCTTGTCGTACTTCTCATAAACCTCACCGTGTCATTTACACGGATGTTTTTTGGCTATTCCATACATTCATCAAGTATGATCGCGGATGGCGTACACGCGCTCTCGGACGGCCTTTCAAACGTGGTGGGACTCATAGGTATTTGGATTGCCTCAAGGCCCGCTGATGAAAAATTTCCCTACGGGTACCGCAAGTTCGAGACACTCGCGGTACTCGGCATAGCAGTTATCTTGGGGCTTGGGGCGATTGAAGTGCTCCGGGGGGTAGTGGCAAGGCTCATGAATGGCAACCAGCCGGAATTCAGCTATCTTGCTTTTATAAGCCTCGTCATCACGATTGTGGTGAATATCGGGGTAGTGTACTTTGAAAAGAAGTTTAGTAAAAAGTATGAAAGCGATGTGCTCTTTGCAGATTCCGAACATACCGTAAGCGACCTTCTCATATCGTTTTCGGTGGTGATAAGCCTTCTTGCAATAAAACTGGGGTATCCCATTGTAGACGCCGTGGTAGCCGTTGCCATTATTGTGGCGATTGTTCGCATCGCCTATACCTTGGTCACCCATAGTTCGAAGATTCTCGTTGATTATAACGTCATTAATGCGCGTGAAATTGAAGCAATCGCCTGCTCCATATCGGGAATTAAAGAGTGCCACGCGGTAAAGACGCGTGGCGGGAGGCATGATACATTCGTTGACATGCACGTCCGGGTTGATCGTGAGATGAACATTGGCGATGCCCATGATCTTGCCACAAAAGTTGAAGAAAAAATTAAAGAACAAAGGGGAGTCACGGGTGTAATCGTACATGTCGAGCCAGACGCATCGCATGAGAGTGGATCAACGCATATATGATGGGGTGTTGACAGCGAAAAAGCATCGTATTATTATGAAAGCGGTTCATTGATAATCGTGCACAATGAGGGGGTATATAGTACACGCTATGGAGAAAGTTGGTTTAGGTATCCTTGCCCTCGGGATTCTCGCTATCCTTGGGTTCTTCTGGAAAAACCGTAAGGCAGGAGAGAAACAAAAGTAGGAAGGTGTGAATCAGATGACCTTTATAATTACGGATCCCTGTATTGATACATTAGATAAATCCTGTGTTGATGTGTGTCCCGTCGACTGTATTCACCATGAAGATGGCGTAGATAAGAAGCTCTTTATCGATCCTGATACATGTATCGACTGTGGCGCCTGTGAGCCGGCCTGCCCGGTAACTGCAATTTATCCTGATGAAGATTCGGTCCCGGAGAGTCAGAAAGCATTTATTGAAGCAGACAAGGTCTGGTATCAAGGAGAAGCTGGTAAGGCGAAGGCCCGTGCTATTGTGGACGAACATATCGCGACCTCTCCGCTTATGAAAATTCCTGCCGACAAACGCCAGAAAGCACACGGATCATAAGACCACGAAAAACTTGTATGAGAAAAGTCTCCCTAAAAGGAGACTTTTACATTATCTGTAATCTACAATTCGGAATTTATGCTTTTGCTACTTGTTTTTGCTTGTACTTGGCGATACCGATGAGATGTGCTCTCCCGATAAGGTGGACTAACCTTCGTTTCTTCGCCTCCATCAGTTTTTTGGTGCGCGCCTCGATGACAAGCCGCAAGAGGGGTTCGGTATTTGACGGGCGGAGGTTGAACCACCAGTCTCGAAAATTAATACGGAGACCATCAATTCGTGAAATACGTCCGGTTCGAAATGCACGCTCTATTTTCCGCATGGTACCGAGTTTATCTTCTATCTCGAAGTTGATCTCGCCGGAATGAGCATAACGAAAGAAGGGCAGGATAAGCTCGTGGAGTGGTTTTCCTTCGCGCTCAATGACTTCCATTACTTTTGCAAGCACAAAGAAAGGGGCTTCAAAAAATCCGTTCTCTCTTAGATAGTAGTGCCCGGAGAATTCACCGGCAAAGAGCGCGTTGTGCTTGCGCATTGCTTTTTTGATGAAGCTGTGGCCGATACGAGAGACAATGGGAACCCCGCCTGCATTTTTTATCGTTTCCGGAACAATATTGCTTGAACGTACATCGTAGAGCACCTTCTCCCCCGGATACTCACGGAGAAGTTCACGCGCAACAAACGCCATCATGATATCCCCCGGTATAAACCTGCCTCGCCCGTCAAGGAAAAAGATACGATCGCAATCACCATCAAACGCAAGCCCGAAATCAACTCGGTTTTTTTTAATAAGCGCGACGAGATCTTTTCGGTTCTCTCGGATTAAGGGATCGGGAATGTGGTGAGGAAAATTGCCATCGGGAGTAAGATAGAGTGGCTTTGGCGTGATACCGATCTTTTTAAAGAGGCGTGGTACAATGACTCCCGCAAGACCATTCCCCCCATCTACCGCAATGACAAACCTCTTTTTAATGTGCCGAAAACGCGGGAGCTCATGCGCAAGGTAGGGACGGATAATGTTCTTTTTTATTCGCCTCCCTCGCCTTTTCGGATCACGCCATGGCGCATGGCATGCGATAGCTTTTACCTCTCGTAAACCAGAATTCCATGCAATTGGCACTGCTCCACGCCCCACAAACTTGAACCCGTTCGAAGGATTGGGATTGTGAGAAGCGGTGATGGTGATGCCTCCATCAAGCTCTCGCGTTACTACGCTAAAGTAGAGCATGGGCGTCGTAACAAGCCCTATATCCACCGCGTCCCCGCCCTGATCCCGGATACCTCGCGCGAGTGCATGAAAAAGGGAAAGAGAGGAAGGACGAATGTCACGGCCAATCGCAATCGAAAGTTTTTTCTTGGAGGAACGAGATGTATGGAGAAACAGCACGAGGGCTCGCCCAATCGCATATGCGGCATGTTCGTTAAGATCCCGCGGGTAGGAGCCCCGAACATCGTAGGGGAGAAAAATTTTGGGATTGAATTTAACGCCGTTTTTCATTGATGATGGTGAGGATTTTATTATGTATTTTGCCGTTTGTTGCAAGGAGGGTACTCGAACCAAAATTAAATGTACCCCCCTCAATATTGGAAATCCGCCCGCCTGATTCCCGGATGATACACGAGCTTGGGATGAGGTCCCACGAACTTGATCCTAGATTGATATATCCTTCAAATGTTCCCCGGGCAACTTGGCATGCCTCTAGATTTGCAGAACCGAATGCACGAATCGTGGGTATGTGCCTCCCGACACGCCGCAAAAGCGAAAGCCACCTAAGGAAATTCCTTGCTCCTCGGCCTTTATTGAAGAGTATCACGGATATCGAGAGCTCGCGCACAGTACTTGGTATAATCCTTCGGTCATTCAAAAATGCCCCTCGACCGATTTGGGCAAAATAGAATTCGTCGAGAACGGGATTAAAGACAACACTAAGTATCGGGCTCCCGCGAAAAAGAAGTGCAAATGATACTGAAAAAAGAGGGACCCGCCGCACAAAGTTCGTAGTCCCATCGAGGGGATCAATGAGCCATGTGTAATCTCGTCCTAATGCTCCCCCGCTCTCTTCAGATATAATCGCGTGTACGGGGAATGCGTGTCGAATAATATTAAGAATCACCCGATCAGCTTCAAGGTCGGTTTTTGTAACAATACTGTGGTCCTCCTTAAACCGCACTTCCTTATTTTTAGGGAAATCCCTGCGTAAAATCTTGCCTGCTTCTCGCGCTGCCAAAAACGCAACCTGTTTAAATTTCGTGTGGTTGACGTGAACCATGTCAGTATTATACCGTAAAAACGCGACAACATACTAGCGAAACGATTGCATTTTTCATTTTTAGTTTTTTACTCTCCTCTATGTCACTCTCTGTCGGAATAATCGGACTTCCTAACGTAGGGAAATCAACGCTCTTTAAAGCACTCACTGCGATCCCGGTGGGTATTTCCAACTATCCATTCACCACGATTGAACCCAATATAGGTATTGTGCCGGTACGGGACGAGCGAGTCGAGAAGCTTGCCAAGATTATTAAACCAGAAAGGGTGACGCCTGCAACGGTGAGATTCGTTGATATCGCGGGACTCGTGAAGGGCGCGCACGAAGGCGCAGGCCTTGGGAATACGTTCCTTTCGCATATACGTGAGGTTGACCTCGTCATTCATGTGGTACGGGTATTTAAACACCCGGATATCGCGCATGTCGAAGAAACGATTGATCCGGAACGCGATATCGAAATTGTCAATCGTGAGCTTAGTATGAAAGACGTTGAAACACTCATACGGCACATCGAAACAGTCACAAAAAAGGTAAAAGCTGGAGATAAAAAAGCGGATGCGGAGCTCGAGACGTTAAGAAAAATCAAGGAAACTTTGGAAAAGGGCGGAACGATGGAACTTAGCGAAGAGGAACGAGAACTCTTAAAACCTCTGCAACTTCTCTCGCTAAAAAAGGTGATATACGTCTTCAATGTGAGAGCGGGTACTGTTCCTACCGCATCGTCACCAGTTACGCCTACTGCCCCAAAAATAGATATGGATATTAAACTTGAGGAAGAGCTTGCCGAAATGACCGAGGAAGAACGAAAGACGCTCGGCGTGGATTCAGAGCTTCCGGGGCTCACCGGTCTCTCGTATGAATCCCTTGGTCTTATCACGTTTTATACCGTAAAGGGGGGAAAGGAACTGCGGGCTTGGCCAATAGTGGGGGGAGAAACCGCAGAAGATGCGGCATACATTCTACACTCTGACTTTGGTGATAGGTTCGTTAAGGCGGAGGTGGTAAGTTATGAGATCCTTGTTGAGAACGGATCGTGGAACAACGTTCGCGAGCGGGGAAAAATGAGAATAGAAGGAAAAGAATACCTCGTAGCGGACGGGGATGTGATTGAATTTAAAGTTTAATTGACGCTCTCCGGACGATCTGCTATAAAAGGGGAGGTATATGGAAAACGAAGAAAAACGAAAAGAAGTATATGAAATTGGATACTTTCTGAAGATAACGCAGCAAAGCGACGGTACGCCACCGAATAATTTTCTTTTACACGCACTTGGTGAGCTTGGAGCGGAAACACCCGAGGTGACCAGTCTTGTGGAAAAACGTCTCGCCTACCCTATCAAAAAAGAGCGGGTCGGCCTTTGGGGGGTCGTGAAATTCATACTTGATCCCGAGAAGCTTACGGAGCTCAAAAGTCGTCTCAAAAACGAAGATATTCTCCTTCGATATCTTATTACGAAAGCGGTACCCGCAACCCAGAGGACTAAAAAACCACTACGACGTCCCTATCCCAAGAGAGAAACTCTCTTACATCCCGCCGAAAAACCGGCGGGAGCACAAAAACCGACAGGCGAACAAAAACCAACGGTGAAACTCGAAGAACTCGAGAAAAAATTAGAGGAACTATTAGAAGGCTAATACACTAGCTTCCTGGGCACTAGGCACTAGACTATAATGGAACGGTTTGTCGCTCGACAGTGTACCTAATGCCTAAAGCCTAAAAGCTAGAAAACGAGAAGCATGAATCTCAACAAAGTCTTCCTCATCGGACGCCTTACCGCAGATCCAGAGGCGAGAACCACGCCCGCAGGCCATATGGTTTGTAGTCTAAGAATGGCGACAAATCGGGTATGGAATGATCCCGATACAAAAGAACGCCAAGAAAAAACTGAATACCATACCGTCGTTGTCTGGCGACGGCTTGCTGAAATTGCAAGTCAATACCTCACAAAAGGCTCGTTAGTATTTATCGAGGGACGTATTGCAACACGGTCCTGGCAGGATCAGGAAGGGAATAAACGCTATCGTACTGAAATTATTGCAGAAAGTCTCCAGCTTGGTCCTAAAAGTGCAACTGGTGGAGGACAACCCGCAACCGGTGGACAACCGCAAGAAAGCGGATCGGGTAAACCGAAAAAGAGTGAAAAGGAGGATGAGCTTCCCATTATTGACGAAGATGTTCCTCCGCAAGAAGAAGAGATTGATGTGAAAGATATACCCTTTTAACGATGGAGTGCTACTTCTGCCGCAACAACGTTAAATACATTGACTACAAGGACACGGAAATCATCCGGCGTTTTACCAGTGGTCTTGCAAAGATCCGCTCGCCCCGCCGCACGGGCGTCTGCGCAAAACATCAACGCGGCCTTGCCCGTGCCATAAAAAGAGCGCGCTACTTAGCCCTCCTTCCCTACACGACCCGATAGACCTAAAAAGATCACGGTATAAACAAAAATAAGCTTCCCTTCGAAGCTTATTTTTCTTTCTTCCTAATCCCTTTCTAAAAACTGTCCCTCCCTAAGTTTACTTGATGAAGATGAATAGAAATAAAGGAGTGAGCATGGTTGCAATCATCTGGGCTCCCGCGACCCCGCAGCGAGCCACGCCAAGCGTGGCGAGCGAGGAGTGGAAGCAGGGAGATGATTGCCCATAGCGAACGACTATTATTTCTTCAGCTGAATCACTAAACTTGGGGAGGAACAGCTTTTAGCCACTCACTGCTGCTTTTTTGATCTTCTCCACAATCTCTTTTACCATCTTTGGATTCTCTCTCAAGTACTGCTTACTCGCATCAATCCCCTGCCCAAGTTTTTGATTTTCGTAGACATACCAGGACCCGCTGCGGCTAAGTACCCCATACTTCACACCGGTATTCAAGATATCGCCGTAGGCCGAAATCCCCTCATTGTACATGATATCGAATTCGGTGGTCTTGAAGGGCGGCGCAACTTTATTCTTCACCACCTTTGCCTTGATGCGATTCCCCACAATCTCTTCCCCGTGTTTGATTTGTGCGCTTCGCCGTACCTCGATGCGGACAGACGAATAAAATTTGAGCGCCTGTCCACCGGGAGTCGTTTCGGGATTCCCGTAGAATACCCCGATCCTCATACGAATTTGATTTATGAAAATAACCGTGGTGTTCGTTTTACTTGAAATGCCGGCAAGCTTCCGCAGGGCTTGCGACATAAGACGCGCCTGCAAACCCATATGCTGAGCGCCCATCTCACCTTCAATCTCCGCGCGTGGGGTGAGTGCTGCAACAGAATCTACGACGATCATCGCTACCGCCGCGGATCGAACAAGCGCCTCTACGATATCAAGCGCTTGTTCACCCGTATCTGGCTGGGAGATCAAAAGATCGTTTATCTTAACCCCAATCTTCCGTGCGTAGTCGGGATCGAGCGCATGTTCTGCATCGATAAATGCCGCCTGCTCTCCACGCTTCTGTGTTTCTGCAACGATGTGGAGCGCGAGTGTTGTCTTCCCGGAACTTTCAGGACCATAGATTTCAATAATCCTCCCCTTCGGAATCCCTCCTACTCCAAGCGCAAGATCAAGTGAAACGGCCCCGGTTGAAATCGCGTCAACATCAACACGCTTTGTTTCGCCAAGCCGCATGATGGCGCCTTCACCAAAACGCTCTTTGATCTCATTCACCGCGTGTTCAAGGACCGATGCCTCATTCTCTTTTTTAGTTTTCGTCTCTTTTATCATGAATAGAGATGCTCATTAGTTACTTTCGCACAAGGCGAATCGTCTTTTGGCTTGTTTTTGCAAAGGGACTTTTTGCAATAATCACAACTTCCGTCACCTCACGCTCAAGAGTAAGCGCGAGCGTGAAATTTCCTTCTTTATCCACATAAACATCTCTCCCATTCACTGTCAAATGCGCGCCTCGTGAGGTTGTGCCTCGAAGTTCTACTACGGGCGTATCGATCGCTACCTCCTCGCCATGAGGACTTTGAATAACAAGTTCTGGCGAGCGCACAATAAAATTGAATTGATAAAAGAAAAAGGCGGCAAGAACCACAACGCCTAATACTCCAAAAAACCATTTATAATAGTTTGGTGTTATGGAAAAAGTTGATACGTGATTATGATACGATGATCCGAGCGTCTTTGGCGCTCCTCCTCTCCTCCGTTTAATCGCTTCCTCAATCGCAAATTCTTCCTCTAGTCTCATCTCAAGATCGCGAGAGTCGAGACCGAGGAGTTCCGCATACTTTCTAAGATACGATTGTGCATAGATTTTTGCAGGAAGGTCACCGAATCTCTCTTCTTCAAGATCCTCAAGATAGCGCGTTTTAATTCTCAATTTTATACCTGCTTCTTTTATAGAAAGGCCAAGGTCTTCGCGGCGCGCGCGTAAAATTGAACTGATTGTTCCCGAGTCAATTTTTTGTGCACGAAATGGCATGATGTTTTCTTGAATGAGAATTATGACCCGCCATGTTCTTCTTCTTCGAGGAAGACTTCACGTGGCTTTGCGCCTTCCCCGGGGCCCACCACCCCCTCTTCTTCAAGAAGATCGAGTATCCGTGCTGCACGTGCGTACCCAATGCGTAACCGCCGCTGTAGGAATGAAGCTGAGGCTTTCCTCGCACGACGAATCTCGCGCTTTGCATCTTCAAGAAGTGGATCACTATCACCGTACATATCAAAATCTTCTTCTTGACCGCTCGGCGAAGACTCGCCTCCCCCTTTAAATTCGGTGATTTCTTCATCATATCTCGCCTCTCCATAATTTTCCTTAATGGACTGGGTGACGCGTAGAATCTCTTTCTCGGAAACATATGCTCCTTGAATTCGGCGGGGCTTTGATGTCTCGGCCGAAACAAAAAGCATATCTCCATTCCCCAAAAGTTTTTCTGAGCCCGCACTGTCAAGGATGGTCCGTGAATCAATTTGGGATGCAACCTGAAAGGCGATGCGCGAAGTAATATTTGCTTTAATAAGACCAGTGATCACTTCAACAGATGGACGCTGAGTAGCAACGACAAGGTGTATACCTACCGCACGTGCCATTTGTGCAAGACGCACAATTGAAGCTTCTACTTCACGCCCACGCGCTGCCATAAGATCTGCAAGCTCATCAATAATGATAACGAGGTACGGCATAAGCTCTCGTTCTTCTTTCTCTTGGCCCCGCCTGCGAATCAACTCTTGGTTGTATGAGATAATGTCCCGCGCTTTTGCTTGAGAAAGAGCATCAAACCGCCGATCCATCTCCCCTACCGCCCATCGGAGCACATTTACCGTTCGAGATACGTTGGTAATGACGGGTGTTAAAAGGTGGGGTATCCCATCATAGACCGGAAACTCAACTCTTTTTGGATCAATGAGGACGAAACGAAGCATTTTAGGAGAATTTCGATAGATGAGACTTAAAATAATCGTGTTTAAGGCGATTGTCTTCCCTGATCCGGTACTCCCCGCAATTAAAAGGTGGGGCATTTTCCCAAGATCAGCAAAGATGGGGTTCCCAGACACATCTCTCCCGAGGATAAGTATAAGTGGAAATGAGAGTGCCCCAAATTCCTGACTTCCCAGTAACGGTCGAAGTCGTACAAGCTGCGCGCGTCTGTTGGGTATCTCGATACCTACGAGTGACTTCCCCGGAATTGGTGCCTCAATTCGAAGCGGGTGACTTGCCAGTGCCAGGGAAAGATCCGAGCCCAATACCGTAATTCGCGATAGTTTCACCCCCTGCGCGGGTTTCAGCGTATATTGAGTTACCGTAGGACCTACATTCACCTCCCCCATATCAACCTCGATCCCAAAATTCTGAAGCGTACGCTTGATAATTGCTGCGTTCGCTTTGATGTCGCCGCTCGTAGGTTCACCCGAATCATCATCGAAAAGTTCCAGTTGCGGACGCCGATAGCGAACCCTTGACTTTATCTCGAAATCACCCGGGAGTCCGTCTTTTACCGACGATGTTTTTGTCGCGAAATCGTCACGCATTATAGCCCCTTCCTCGTCTTTTATTTCTCCCTTGATTGTCTTCACTTTAAATCCCGAAGGGCGCGAAAATGGCATTTTCTTAAAGAATGGTGGAAAATTAAAAGCACCTTTTTTTGAAGGTTTAAGAGCGGTAATAAGAATTGGGGAAGTCTCCTCTTTTTTCTTTTTCCCAAGAGGAATATTGAAAAGGATGAGGAGCGCGATAATAAAAAAGGCGAGAAGCAAAATAACTGCCCCCACCTCACCAACGAAATATTGAAGCGGAGAAAAGATAATCCTGCCAATACCGCCTCCCCATTGGTGTTGTGTCGAGAAACCCTCTACTAAACCGATGCTCGCAAGGAAAAGGAGTGAGGCGCCGACAAGGGTTGAAAGATAGACATGCTTCCGCTCTGAAAGAAAAAAGATCCCCGCGGCAAAAAGGAGAAAGACGGGGAGGAAATAGCGCCCCACGCCAAAGAGAGTTACGGCGGTTCTCGCCACAAATCGTCCCACGAGGCCCACCTCAATAAAGAAGCTCAAAAAAAGAAGAACGGCAACGGTAACGAGGAGTACCCCCCAAATTGCTCGTTTTGTGTGGGGGTGAAGCGCGAGGCCGGGTGATGATCGCTCACGAAACGATTGTGTTTTCTTTGCGAGCCGATCTTTTTTTTTGTTCCGCATACGACCCATAAACGCAAAAAATAACAATCAAAGATGTTCACATATTCTTTCTTTTCTCCTCTATTCTACCACCTTACGATTGACGCCGAAATCCGGTGCCCGCGGGGATCAACCGTCCGATGATAACGTTTTCCTTGAGACCCCGAAGGCGGTCAATCTTCCCTTCCGTTGCTGCATTGATAAGTACCCGCGCGGTCTCTTGAAATGAAGCAGCAGAGAGGAAGCTTTCGCTCATAAGCGCCGCCTTACTAATGCCGAGAAGTATTCGCTGTGCTTTTGGCGGAGTACCTCCATTCCCCTTTATCATATTTCTCACTTCAAGGTACTGCGATCGTGCCAGCATTTCCCCGGGGCTGAGGTCGCTCGAACCCGCATCGCGAATGCGAACCCGAGAAAACATTTGGCGCACAATAACCTCGATGTGCTTATCGTGAATGAGGGCGCCTTGTGAGGTATAAATCACTTGAATTTGATTGATGATGTGACGTGCAACCGTTTCATAATCGGTAACTTTAAAAAGCTCTTTGAGATCAACGCTCCCTTTGGTGATGCGGTCTCCGGGTTCAACGTGATCTCCCTTTTTGCAAAGTACGGTACTCCCCGGCGGGATTATATATTCTTTCGTTTCCTGTCGTGCGCCCTTTCTCACTCTCTTCCCTTTAATCGTTACACGAATCTCTCCCTCTTCCTCTCTCACTCTCATTACCTCTCCCCGAAAGTCGGAAATCATCGCTTTCCCCTTTGGTGGACGCGCTTCAAAAATTTCCTGTGCCCGTGGTAATCCCTGGGTAATATCACTCTCACTCGCAACACCTCCCGTGTGGAACGTCCGCATGGTGAGCTGCGTTCCTGGCTCACCTATGGCTTGTGCGGCAACCACGCCAATCGCTTCTCCAAGGCGTATGAGCTCGTTTCGTCCTAAATCATAGCCGTAGCAAAATCTACAAATACCCCGAATGGCATTACAGGAAAGAGGTGAACGCACCGTGATGGGGTCTTTCTGGGAACCGGCCGCAATCTCTGCGAGCCCCTGGTCGAGCACCGTCCCTGCACCAATCTTTTTACCGTCAGAAAGCTCGATGTCTTGAGCGAGCACACGCCCGAAAAGTTTGAAAGCGAATGACTCTCCGCTCTCTTCAGCATCTTTTCTGAAAAGAGAAAATCCATTTTCATCACCACAGTCCTCAATACTCACGACCATATCCTGGGATACATCAACAAGACGACGGGTGAGATAGCCTGCGGTCGCAGTGCGAAGGGCGGTATCGGCGGTTCCTTTTCGCGCACCATGCGTAGAGATGAAGTATTCAAGCACATTAAACCCTTCTTTGTAGCTTGATTTCACGGGAAGTTCAATAATCTCGCCTGAAGGATTTGAGAGCAATCCCTTCATCCCCATCATTTGGGTAGGCTGATTCCATGATCCTCGCGCGCCCGATGCAACAATAGTGTAGACTGGCCCCCATTTATCGAGCGTTGTGGGAACCGCTTTCGCAACCTCCTGCATCACACGAAACCACACCTGAATAATTTTTGTTTTCCGTTCTTCATACGAAAGGAGTCCATGAAGATACTGGTCTTGGATCATCTCCACTTCTTTCTCTGCGTTTTCTATGAGTTTCTTCTTTTCCGCCGGCACCTTAAGATCGTTCATCCCCCACGTGATACCTGAACGAGTAGAGTATTCAAAGCCAAGTTTTTTGATCTCATCAAGCACATTGGTAACTTGCTGGTAATCATACCGGTCGAGAAACGTAGAGACGAGTCGCTCAAGATTTCTGGCGTTGGCTTCCTCATTGAAAAACGGGAAATCATCCGGGAGTGACTCGTTAAAGATGATCCGTCCGTATGAGGTCTCAAGCCACTTGGAAGGATGATCGGGAGTTACTTTTTCGTTTCTCACTTTGATTTTGGTATGAAGCGTAATGTCGCTAAATTCATACGCAATCCGTACGTCATTAAAATTTGCGAATACTTTTTCCTTCTTTGGTCCTTCATCATCCTTTATGCGGGTGAGCCAAAAACAGCCAAGCACAATATCTTTTGAGGGAAGCACAATTGGCCGTCCCGTTGCGGGTTTCAAAAGATTGAGCCTAGAGAGCATGATTTCGCGTGCCTCTTTCTGTGCATTTTCTGAGAGGGGGAGATGCACCGCCATCTGATCGCCGTCGAAGTCTGCGTTAAACGCCGCACACACCATAGGATGAATTTGGATCGCTTGCCCCTCAATAAGGCGAGGGCGAAACGCCTGTACGCCGAGTCTATGAAGGGTGGGTGCCCGATTCAACAATACGTATTTACCCTCGATTACCTCCTCAAGAATCTCCCATACTTCGTCCGGTGCTTCTTCAATGAGACGTGATGCGCCACGAATGTTGTAGGCGAGCTCACGCTCAATGATCTTATGAATCACAAATGGCTTGAAGAGCTCGAGCGCCATGGTTTTGGGAATACCACACTCATCGAGTTTAAGATTTGGCCCGATCACAATGACAGAACGTCCAGAATAATCTACCCGCTTCCCGAGAAGATTCTGACGGAATCGCCCCTGTTTTCCCTTAAGCATATCCGCGAGCGACTTCAAAAGTCGTTTCCCGCCGGTTGAAGCGGCAACTGCCTGACCTCTCCTTGCGGAATTATCAATAAGCGAATCGACCGCTTCTTGAAGCATCCGTTTCTCATTCCGCTTAATCACCTCGGGCGCATTTAACTCTTCAAGATGCTTGAGGCGATTGTTACGGTTAATGACCCTTCGGTAGAGATCGTTGAGATCGGAAGTTGCGAAACGGCCTCCATCGAGCTGTACCATAGGCCGCAAATCCGGTGGGATAACAGGAAGAATTGCAAGAAACATCCATTCCGGCTTTATATCCTTTTTAACGAAGTCGTGCACAAGCTTGAGGCGCCGCAACACTTTTCGCAGGTGAACTGGCGGTACTTCCTTCACTTCGAGGATAAGATCTTTTTCAAGCTTAATAAGATCCATTTCTTTAATAATTTTCACGAGCGCCTCTGACCCGGTACCCGCTTCGAAAACCTCTCCATATTTAAGTGAGAGGTCGTGATATTCAACTTCGGAGAATACCTGAAGCTTTCGAAGGCTTCGAAGTCGTTCGATTTCTCTTGATTTGCGAACGGCGAGTTCGTTTTTTCGCGCCTTCGTGTCCGCCTCTCGCACCTTCACCCGATATTCTTTTTCAATTTCTCCTATTGCGGTTTCACGAAGCTCATTATCTACACGACTTACAATATAGCTGGCGTAGTAAATAACGCGCTCAAGCTGCTGTACGGGGATATTCAAAAAGAGTCCTAGTTTCGATGGTACTCCTCTAAAAAACCAGATGTGGGCGACTGGGGTAATGAGCTTGATGTGCCCCATCCGTTCCCGCCTGACGATTGATCGTGTCACCTCAACCCCACACTTATCACAAATAATCCCTTTATAGCGAATACGCTTGTACTTCCCGCAGTAACACTCCCAGTCTTTCTCTGGCCCAAAAATACGTTCACAAAAGAGCCCATCGCGTTCTGGTCGCTGGGTTCGATAGTTGATCGTCTCGGGTTTGGTAACCTCACCATGTGACCATGAAAGAATCTCCTCGGGTGAGGCAATCCTTATCCGTAGTGCTTCGAAATCAGTTACCTTCGCCATATGATTCGAAACACACGCGGGGCAAGTCCTCTCTTTTTACGGATGTGCGCCGCGTGGGATAGATACGAATAATTATTTTCGTTTCTTTTTGGAAACGGTTTTTGTGCTCGCAGTTATTTTTTCTTCTTCCTTGAGTTCTTCTTTACGTTTCTCTACTGGTTCAATAGAGAGACCGAGCGATTTTATCTCACTCAAAAGCACATTGAACGAAGCGGGAATATTGGGTGCTTGAATCTCTTCTCCTCGAATAATATTCTCATACACAGTTGAGCGGCCAACGACATCATCTGACTTATAGGTAAGCATCTCCTGCAGGGTGTAAGCGGCGCCGTATCCTTCAAGCGCCCATACCTCCATTTCTCCGAATCGCTGCCCTCCAAACTGTGCCTTCCCGCCGAGGGGTTGCTGGGTGATAAGTGAGTAGGGGCCGATCGAACGCATGTGGATTTTATCTTCAACCATATGAATAAGCTTCATCACATACATATAGCCAACCGTGACCTTCTCGGAGAGTGGTTCACCCGTGAAGCCGTCGTAAAGCATTACTTTCCCGTCTTCCGGAAGTCCGGCTTTGCGAAGCTCCTCTCTAATCTCTTCCTCGCGTGCACCGGCGAGTGCAGGGCTTACGGCTTCATAACCAAGCTTCTTTGCCGCCCAGCCAAGGTGGGTCTCGAGTATTTGTCCAATATTCATTCTCGACACTACCCCAAGGGGATTCACGATGAGATCAATCGGTGTTCCATCTTCAAGGAACGGCATGTCCTCCTCGGGAAGAATTTTTGAGATTACTCCCTTATTCCCATGTCGTCCTGCAAGTTTATCTCCTACCGCGATCTTGCGCAGATGTGCAACCTCAATCTGAATTTGCTTGAGCACTCCCGGGGACAATTTATCTCCGTATTCACGAGAAAAAATATTCACACCAATCACCCGCCCGCGTTTACCGTGAGGGAGACGAAGTGATACATCTTTTACATCTCGTGCTTTCTCGCCAAAGATCGCACGGAGGAGCCGTTCTTCTGGTGTTAAATCTGCTTCCCCCTTCGGGGCAATCTTCCCCACAAGGATATCGTTTGGCCCAGCTTCCGCTCCGATACGCACCACCCCTTCTTCATCAAGATCCTTGAGTTTTTCCTCTCCAACATTGGGAATATCGGGAGTAGTGATCTCAGGACCGAGCTTTGTTTCACGAACATCACACATGAAATCCTCAATGTAAATCGAGGTAAAACGATCATCTTTAATGAGTCGTTCAGAAACAATTATCGCGTCTTCAAAGTTCGCACCGCGCCATGGGATGAACGCGACGAGCACGTTTTGGCCAAGCGCAAGCTTCCCGTCCTCGATCGCGGCACCACCATAGAGCACCGCTCCCTTTTTCACGCGCTCGCGAGGCCGCACCTGTGGTTTTTGGTTCACGCAGGTATATTGATTCGAACGCGCAAACTTCCGGAGTGGAATCACACCCCCTTTTGCTAGTCGTATATGTCGCCCATCGACTTCAAGAACGGTATCCTCCTCCTTTGCCACAACTACCTGTCCCGAGTCGCGCGCGGCTTTTTCCTCAATCCCCGTACCGACGAGCGGTACTTCGGGTTTAATGCAGGGTACGGATTGCCGCTGCATGTTCGAACCCATAAGCGCGCGGTTCGCATCATCGTTCTCAAGAAAAGGAATGAGCGCGGTTGCGACACTCACCGCCTGTTGCGGGGATACATCGATGTAGTCAATATTCTTTGCCTCGACAATGCCTGGTTCTCCCTTGATACGCGCTTCAACGAACTCATCTTTTATGTTTCCTCTCGCATCAAGTGGTACACCGGCATGGGCGATCGCGTAACGGTCTTCCTGGATAGCATTCAAATAGTGAATTTCAGACGTGAGTTTCCTATTCTTCACTTTTCGATACGGCGTTTCGATAAACCCGAATTCATTAATATGCGCAAAAATGGAAAGATGCCCCACGAGGCCAATATTGGGCCCCTCTGGGGTTTCAATGGGGCAGATACGACCGTAGTGCGATGGCTGTACATCGCGCACCTCAAACCCGGCACGTTCGCGGTTAAGCCCGCCGGGGCCCATTGCAGAAAGACGACGTTTGTGCTCAAGTTCTGCGAGCGGATTTTCGTTATCCATAAACTGTGAGAGTTGCGATGAGGTAAAAAATTCTTTGATTGCCGCAGAAAAAGGACGGGCATTGATAAGCTGCATGGACGTAACGGTGTAAATATCGAGTGTTGACATACGGTCTTTGATGATGCGTTCCATGCGAGACAACCCCACGCGGAGCCTATTCTGGAGAAGCTCACCAACCTGTCTCACCCGTCGATTGCCCAAGTGGTCAATATCATCCGGCTTTGCCTGTGGATCAGAATTGAGACGAATAATCTCTTTGAGGATCGCGATGATATCTTCACGCTCAAGAAGTCTATCTTCTTTTTTAATATCTTCCTCTTGCACCTCTTCACCGGGCGTCGTAAACCCGAGACGCTGATCCATCTTCCATCGGCCGACTTTGGAAAGATCGTACCGTGAGAAGTTAAAAAACATGCTCTCAAAAAGTTGCCTCGCATTATCAACGGTTGCAAGATCCCCCGGCCGCAGGCGCTTATACACCTCAGTGAGCGCTTCTTCACGGGACTTGGAGGGATCACGCTTGAGCGTCTCGCTTATATAGTTGATCTCGCTCGCCGCATCTTTCCCGGGCTTAAACGCCGCCGTGATGTCTTCATCTTTTTCAAACCCAAAGACCCGCAAAAGTGCAGTTGCGGGAATCTTCCGTTTCCGATCAATTTTCACATTGATGACGCCTTGCCAATCTGTCTCAAATTCAAGCCACGCACCCCGATTCGGAATGACTTTTGCCCCAAAAAGGTTTCTCCCACGAACTCGCGAACGTGTGAAGAAAACGCCGGGTGATCGGATAAGCTGACCGATTACCACGCGTTCTACCCCATTTACAATAAACGTTCCGTGCATCGTCATAAGCGGGAAATCGCCAAGAAATACCTCTTGCTCCTTCACCTCTCCAGTACGTTTATTCACGAGTCGTGTCACAATACGAAGAGCGGCCTCATGGGATGCATTGCGAGACTTCGCTTGCCATGGATCCGTCTTTGGTAATTCAAGTTTGTAATCGAGAAGCCAAAGTTCAAGCTCTTTACCGCTATAATCCTCCATGGGCGAAAACTCATCGAAGAGTTGCCGCAACCCTTTCTCCCAGAACCAACTGTACGAATCGAGTTGGGCTTCGATAAGATTTGGCATGGGTATTGCAACAACGTGGGAGTAGCGTGAAAGGTTTTTTATTTGCCTAGACACAAAAGAAAATAGCCCTAATGACGGTAATGCTTAGGGTTTTTAGTTTATTGTGATTAGTTTACGAGCCCCAAAGTGAAATTACGAATTAAATAGTAGTAGCGTGTTGACAATGGTCTTCGCGATCCGCGTACTCGTTATCCCGTCGCTCTCCTCATATTCAATACGGATATCCCTGATTTTTCGAACGTTCTCTATATTACCCGATCTCAAAAAGTTGTCAAGTGCGAAAAGCAACCGATCGCCTCGGTCAACATGCAATGTATATATTTTTCTGCCAGTTTCTACAGAAACCGTAATCAAAATGAAATGTGTGGTAGGTTATCTGGAAGAAGTGGAAAGATTATCTTTTATTGATTTGCTTCGCCTTCAGGAAGTGGCGTTGACTCCGCGCTTGCGGTTCCTAACGCATCACGCTCTCGTGTGATCTGTTCTCGAACCCGCGCAATATTCTCGCTCGACCCGGTTTTTGGCAAGAATTCAAGCGCCAAATCATACTCGCGGCGCGCTTCTTCGTGCTTCTTCTGACTTACAAATAATCTTGCAATATTATAGTGCGGCGAAAAGTAATCATATTTTAAGGTGGTTGCGCTGCGAAGGTTCTCAAGAGCTCGGTCGGGATCGTTCTTGATATTGAAATAGGTCATACCAATCACTTCGGCAACTCGAGGATTGAAAGGATCCAGCCGTCGCGCCCGAACGTATGAATCAATCGCCACATCCTCTGCGCCTGTACGCCCAAAAAGCGCAAGATTCTGATAGATATCGCCTCGATTCTCCCACGCTCGAACACTTGCAGGATGAAACCCGGCTGCAAAATCAGCACTGACCCGTGCCTCCTCAAGTAGTATGAGAATCGTCTCCTTATCTCGATCGGTAAGATCTTCACCACGCTTACTTTGTATGAAGGAACGGGCTACATTAAGGCTTGTTGTTGAAAGGGAAATGAGGTACTCTTCCTCGCTTGGTGCAAGACTCCGTGCGCGCCGCAGACGCTCGAGCGCGACATCACCTCGTTGTTCGAAGAGCGCAACGAGTGCCCGACGGTAGCTCACCTCGGCGATATAATACTTCACTGCAAAAAACCAAAAACCACCAAGTAACACGAGGCTCGTAAGAAAAAGCAGCGGGGGGAGAAAATCGCGAGTGCGCAACACCTTAATATCTCGCGTGAGGGGAAGCGCTGCGAGGCTCACCTCGACATCTTCGGTAATGTTGCGCAGCCCCTCGAGACGGAATATCGCAAAAGTAAGCGCAAGGAGCGCCCACCAGTAAAAGGCCGTGGTGGTGAGCGATGTGGTGAAAAATGCAAGGACGAAAAAGAAGAACGCCGCAACGCCCACACCGAATCCGAGCGCCATTTTCGTATCCCCTGAACGCATAGCAACCTTCGCAAACATCTTAAAAAATACAACTCCTATGGCAACAAATGCTCCTACTCCCAAAAAACCAATGGTGGAGAAGAGGTGGAATATTTCGTTTGATGATTTAACGAACCGAAGACTCCAAAGATCGGAGCTATTGAAAATAAAAGGCTTAAGAAGCGAGAAATCGTAAGTAAACGTCCCCGGCCCGGAACCCGCGAGAAAGAGCTTGGGGCTCGGGAAGGCGGAACTTGTAATCACCCACGCGGTTTGGTGATCAAGTCGAACTTCGTGTCGCGTGGGGAAATTTTTAATATAGGGTATGTTCTTTTTCATAAAGGGGAGGTTGACCGCAAAAATGAGGATCCCCAGAAAAAGGAGGGGAAGCACATAGGGAAATGCGTGGCGAAGCACAGATACCTTAAAGAACGTGAAAAATAAAAGTGTAGCAAGAAAAAGAGGCACAACCACCGGCATGAGAAAGAATGAACTTATATATCCAAGGAAAACGAATCCTGCGAGCATAAGGATGAGTCGTTTGACCATATTCTTCTCAGCGATAAGAAAACCGAGTGCAAGAAGAAAGAGCATACCCACCCATACTGCCGTGCCATCAGCAGAACCGGTGAACGAAAAGAATCGTGGATCGTTCACACCAAGCCTCTGCCAGTTAAGCGGGAGTGCCGCGCCCCAAAAATGAGCCAGCCCTAAAAGAGCAATACACACTCCTGAGGAGAGCATCGCCCAAACAAGTCTCAATACCCAAACCCGTTCTTTTATGTGATGAATGATAGCGAAATAAAAAACGAGGTAGCCAAGGACGCTCACCAACCCTCCATGGAGCCGTGGGTACGTACCCCAAAGGCTCGATCTGAGATCAACTGAAAAAATAGTGGCAAGAACATATGCCCCGAGGAAAATGAGGATAAAGAGATCAAGAGGAGTCCGCGAAACGACCACCCGTCCCTCCGCAAGGATTTTCCCAATCCAAAGCAGGAGAATTACGCTTGCCGCAATGTAGAGAAAATATTGTTTGTTAAATTCAAAAAAATCCGTGGTAGAGGGCAGCCATAAAAGCGGCAGGAGAAAAAGTGTCGCCAAAATCACCCACTCAATGCCGGTTGAGGTAAGCTTTATTATGTTTTCACGCATGAACATATAGGACGGCACTCACGAACAACCCTCTTTCCAAAACAAAGGGTTT
>CAYJUQ010000002.1:24332-30228 GCA_964373425.1 uncultured Candidatus Saccharibacteria bacterium | reverse complement strand
ATTGAGCTTGACTTTCAAGCCCATATATGCTATATTAGCAGTGTCATCGGAATCGCAAGAAACTGATGATCTCTGTCGCAATAGTGCGACCGAGAACAGTCCTTTGAAGGAGATAAAACGATGAGCGGACTTTCGGGTAAACCCAACACTATGTGGTTTCCCGGAAGATTCTGGGAAGCCAACACAGTCGCTGATTTCTGGAGCAAGTGGAATCCGGCGATTCATCACATGTACTTCTTGCTTCTTCGGTGGGTTCGCCGCCGGACGGGAACGAGAATCGCCGTATTGCCGACAATACTGATAATCTTTCTTGTCACGGGGTTGTGGCATGACGGATTCATCTGGCTGGTCAACTTCGGCAAGAGAAACTTCGAGTACGACTTCACAATCTTCTTCATGATGAACGCAGTTGTCGTCATCGTGGAGAGATTCAGCAGAGTAAGTATTCCTCTGCCGGTAGTCGTCAAGAAGCTCCTGACACTTGGTTGGCTTGTCGGCTCTCTCTTGCTCGCGTTCACAATCGACAACATGTTCCGTTAGGTTTGCCACTTTTCCTCGAAAAAGTGGCTTTTCTTTTTGTTGATTTATGTCATTATTTTTCATATAATACATTTGTATTCGCTTTGCGAATTCTTGGATTGAATGCCGCCAAAGAAAAACTTGAAATTGTCGCCTCGCTCTGCGAGGCAAAAACTGCCAAAGAACCCGTAAAAACATCGGCTCGAACTGTGTTTTAATTTTTTGGGCAAGAAAATTTTTTATGAAACTCAAGATAATTATTCCAATTATTTTAGCCGTAGTTGCTGTTGGCGCAGTAGTACTTTTGCTTCGCCCAGACGGAATCGTAAATACTCCTCCGATAGGCGGTGGCAAAAATTCAAAACTTCCATGTCCTGATATTTCTTTTTCTCTCGATAATCCCACTTTCTTCGAAAGACTTTTCAGTTTTGCTTCTCCTGTTTTTGCCACTCCGCCTAGTTCGCCGCTGCAAAGTGGATTGTGCTTGTTAAAAAAGCCCATATTAAATAATCCGGTTACTTTGCTCTATAAATTTAAGTCCGTAACCCCCGCACCAAATACTGTCGCCAAAATTGAACTTCCGGAAAGTTTCGTTCTGGTTAGCGGGAATCCAGAATGGCGAGGCAATTTGACGGAAAACCAAGAACAAAGTTTCGAAGTAACCATAAAATCCACGAAGGTTGGTTATTATCAATTGAGGGCGTCTGTACTCAGTGAAGGCGAAGGGTATTCGTTTGGTGATGCCGATGTTATTGACATTGAGATAACTCCCAACGACGCCATTCTGGACAGCAGGCCGAAAAATAACTGGTATCATCCTGCCCAAGGCCAAGCAATTCCCATACCTGAAAACAACGAAGAAATCAGTAGCCAGTTGATTATTTCTAACGCTCCGGAACTTAATAAAGAATTTACGGTTACTTACAAAGTTTCGCCACGAATTGATATTCCAGACCCTCAACGAACGCAGATGAGTTTGGCATTTCCGCCAAAGGGTTTCAAGGTCGTCAATGTTGAATTTCCGAGCGGAGGGAAAACTTACAAACACGACACTCAATTGAGTTGGAAAGGTAGTATTGCGAGAAATCAAACTGTGGAAATCAAAGCGACTTTTCGAATTACTGACACTGGGCAAGGGTCTATCTATGGAAGTTTGGGTGTCCAACAGGGTGGTGGTATTACAGAATTTATGCAGGACGCAAAAGTCGCTGAACTTTATGTTGATAAATACGGGGGTAGTTTTACTCTTAAATGATTTCATAATTTTAAGAATTTGCCGCCAAAGAAAAACTTGAAATTGTTAAAGAACGCGGCGAGCCCCGAGCTTGCCGATGGGCGAGCCGCCTCATCGCAGGGGCTTGTTTTCTCCGCCTTCGGCGGCGAAATGCGTTCGGACTAATTCAAGAATACTGCGCCAATATGCTGAAGCCTTCTACCCCAATAGAACAAATTCCGCGCATCCAGAAAAAATATCGCGATGGGCTTACAAGGCTTGGTATCAAGAGGTTGGAAGACCTCTTGTTTCATGTCCCGGCGCGGTACGATGATTTCTCGCATGTTATCCCCATACGCGATGTCACACTCGGCGAGATGGTTTCCGTGCAAGGAAAAGTGGTTGATATCAGGAATATACGTACGTGGAAAAAACGAATGATCCTTACTGAAGCAATCGTGGAAGATATATCAGGAGCGATTAAGGTAATTTGGTTCAATCAACCATTCATCGCACGAAATATTAAAAAAGGAAATGTGGTAAGCCTCTCGGGGAAAGTAACATTCTCCCATGATAGTGAATTCCTCTCAAGCCCCTCGTATGAGGTCATTGGACGAACGGAAGACGAATGGGAGAAAGAGAAGATAAGTCTCACGCACACGGGGGGTCTTGTTGCAGTCTATCCGGAAAGTGCAGGGGTCACTTCACGGTTCTTACGATACCTCGTGAAGGCCCTCCTCCCAAAAATTGAAATAAAAGATTTCCTGCCTGATGCAATACGACGCACACACAAACTCCTCCCCCTTCACGACGCACTCACAAAAATTCACTCCCCGAAAACTCTTGACGATGCAACCCTGGCTCGGAGACGCCTTGAGTTTGATGAACTCTTCTTACTGCACCTTCTCATGGGGCAGGCCCGCAGCAGCCTAAAACGAGCGGGCGCCCCCCCAATCCCGCTCAACCTCTCTACCGTTAAACGTTTCGTGAAAAGCCTCCCCTTCTCACTCACGAACTCCCAACGACTTACGGCCTGGGAAATCGTAAAAGATATGGAAAAGCCGGACCCCATGAATCGGCTCCTTGAGGGAGATGTTGGTTCTGGGAAAACTGTGGTTGCGGCACTCGCCGCTCTCAATGCGATAACGCATGGGTTTCAAGCTGCAATCATGGCACCAACAGAAATTCTTGCGGAACAACATTTCAAAGAGTTTACAAAACTTCTTGCCCCATTTGATACGCGGATTGGACTCATCACGGGAGGCGGCCCCAAAATAAATGATTGTGTCACCATATCGAAAAAGCCCTCAAAAAAGGGGGGCGTCTCACGAAAACAATTTTTACAATCGGTATGTAGTGGGGATATTGATATGGTGATTGGTACGCACGCGCTTATCCAGGAACATGTTCGCTTCAAGAATCTTGGTTTTGTAATTATTGACGAACAACACCGCTTCGGCGTAGCACAACGTGCGAAGCTTGCAAAAGATCATAAAACCGGTGACGGCCTCTATGTTCCGCACTTCCTCTCCATGACCGCAACCCCCATCCCCAGAACACTCGCCCTCACCATTTACGGAGACCTCGATATCTCGCTCCTTAAAGAAATGCCAAAGGGCCGAAAGGAGATCGTCACCAAAATCACACCTCCCGCAGGGCGAGACGGGGCATACGCATTTCTCCGAAAAGAAATTGCCTCCGGAAGACAAGCCTTCATTATTTGTCCTCTCATTGAAGAATCCGAGGTCCTCCAGGTGAAAAGCGCGGTAAAAGAATACGAACATCTCTCAACACACATATTCCCTGATCTTACCCTTGGACTTCTCCACGGACGTTTAGGGCCGAAAGAAAAGGAAGAAACTATGCGCCGCTTCCGTGATAATGAAATCCATATACTTGTTTCAACCGCGGTGGTTGAGGTTGGAATTGACATCGCCAATGCAACCGTGATGATTATCGAGGGCGCTGAACGTTTTGGACTTGCCCAGCTCTACCAGTTCCGGGGACGAGTGGGACGAAGCGCTCATCAATCCTACTGTTTTCTCTTTACTGATTCTCCCGCAAAGACCACTACAAGACGCCTTAACGCAATCATCGATGCAAAGAATAGTTTTGAACTCGCAGAAAAAGATCTTGCCATTCGCGGGCCGGGACAATTCTACGGCGTGCGTCAATCGGGTATTCCCGATATCTCCATGCAGTCGCTCACCAATATGCCGCTCATTAAAGAAACAAAAGAAGCGGCTCTTTCGCTCCTTCGTGATGATCCGGGGCTTTCACGCTATCCACTTCTCAAGACGAAACTTCAGGAATTTCAAACGATGATACACCTCGAATAAAATCCGAAATCCGAATATCGAAATTCGAAACCCTGAACCATCCGCCAGCTGACGGGGGGGGGTGTGGGACAGGTAAATTCAAAATACTAATATTCAAAATCCACAACGGTTTCGGTCATTTGAATTTATGTTATTCGAATTTGTTTCGGATTTCTGATTTCGTACTTCGGATTTTTCTTATTTTCGGGGTGAACCAAAAACCCATGTATTTGCCGAGGAGAAGACGCGTCTGGGCTTCGAGGGCGGGAAAGGCGCCGAGAAAAATCATATTGACGGGAATAAAACACCATTCAAAAACAAAAAGCGGATACTTCCACTTTCCGTGCTCGGGAGGACGTGGAGGGAGAAGAAGGATGGCGGTAAACGCGGAAGAAACAATCCCTATCATCGCAAGTGTGAGAAGGAAACGCGTCACATGAGGAAGGCTATAAGAAAGGAGGGTGCCGTTAAACTCTTCACCCCCAAGAAACAAAGGGAGCCAACCGAAAAGAAGAATTATTAGGGCATTCGTTGCCCATGAATGAAACCCCTCTGCCGTAAAGAACCCGTACTGTATTTTCTTTGAGAGCGGGATTTTTTTATTTTTGAGGAAGCCGAAAAGATAGTAAGCGACATCGGCCACCCCATACGCCCAACGCCGCTGCTGAAGATAGAGGTTTCGAAGCGTCCCCCATAGTGTCTTTGCGACGTTCGCATCCATCGAAACGGGGTAGTAGAGTGAGATGACGCGATAATTTCCGTCGTAGTAAAGGAGGCATTGCCAGAAGACGCGCGAATCCTCGGAGACAACATTCGTCTGCCAAAACCCGATATCAACGAGCGCCTTGAAACTCATGGAATGACTTGAAAACGTGGTGTGCTTTTCTGGCCGCTCTTGATTCATCATGTGCCAGAATGTCGAAGAAAACGCAACGATTCGCGCAAGCGCAGGTGCCTCCCAAATATTATTGGTAAAAAGCGGAATGGGCTGGAAACTCGCGCGCGTTGGCTCGGGTGTCGTGAGGTACGTGTAGGTAAGGCAGGAAAAGTAAGAAGGATAGGAGACGCTATCTACATCGAATGAGGAGACGATGACCCGCTCATAGGGAATACCGAGAGGGTCAATAACGTCTTCTTTCGCGCTCCGCCCTGCCCACGCCTCATTCGATCCCTTCCCGGGAATCTCTCCTTGGAGGCCATCGGGGTGACATGTCACAAGAAACCGGAAAAAGAGCGGACCAAATTCTTTCCTGATCGCTTCGGCAACGCGCATCGCTTCCTCTCCTCCGCGCTTTTCAACGGCAAGCACCACGATCATTTGTTCTTTGGGGAAATCCTGACGGGCGAGCGCCTCAAACGAAGGTCGAACAACCTCAAACGGCTCTTTATACATGGGGAGAATAACGAGGTGGTACACGTCACGCCATGAGGATACGGGTAGAGAATAGTCTGCGGGATTGAGTGAGGTAAGTTTTTGGACCCAATCGGTCTCAACCGCAATTTTCATGCGACGATACGCGGCACGGAGATGAAATGAAAGGTAGAGCGTCTTGAAAATCCAGTAAAGATCGAATGAGATAATGAAAAAGGCCACCCAAAGCGGCCTGAGCCACGAAAAAAAGATGAGAAGACCAAGTGTACCCCACGCACCTAACCCGGGGAGTATCTCGAAAATTCTGTAAATCGTCCGTTCACGAGGGTTTTGAAGATCTGAAGCCCGGGAAACTCGTAAATAATATTTTTCCTGTGCGAAATTCACATATCTATCATATCATCCTCGCCGCCGGGCGGCGAGGTATTCTCGCAAATAAAGAGGTTCTGACCCTTTGTTTGCGTCGCTCGCTCG
>CAYJUQ010000002.1:18382-24232 GCA_964373425.1 uncultured Candidatus Saccharibacteria bacterium | reverse complement strand
TCGCTCGGAAATAACAAACTACCGTTTATATTTCTCTCGCTCGCTCGCAAATAAAAATGCCTAGTGAAAACTAGGCATTTGGTTTGCTAGAGGGGAAGCCGCAGTGCGTCCTCCCAATTCGGTCCTTTGTAGTAACTCTGATCTTTCACGCGACCTTGCCGGTGTGTTTTCCCATCATAATCGTGACGATAAGGATTTCGCTTGTTGTACGTTATAGTTTCAAGATGTACAGGCCTCCCCCAAATATGGAAGAGGTTACGGAGTGTCCCGTTGGTGTAATCCCGATGAAGGTTTCGTCCATCATCTTCGTGCCTAAGGTAGAGTTCGCCTCTACGCTGCCAGTTCTTGTCTACCACATGAATCACTGGGAATGCGCGAAGGGCCGTATTTTGTATGAGGGTGTCACGCACATTCTCCCACCCTTCATCATCCGCTACTTCCGCCACCTCGACTTCGGTGTCATCCACTTTCTTCCACGCAAAAAGGCGGCATTTCTCGACGAGCTCACGAGTAAGATAGGTGCGGATGAATTCCGTATCTCGCATGGTGCGCATCACTTCGAACATTTTCTCGGTGCCCGAAAGTCCGTCCCACACTTCACCGTCGCGTATATCGCCGCTCGCCATTCTGTCCCAGCGCTCTTTGATATCATTGAATATGGAGATGCCAAGGAAATAAGGATTCAGCATCCCTTCAGCGATCCCATAGACAACGCTCGTATTGATATCAATGAACTCAATACCCATCGATGATGGTACCTTTAAACTCTCAAAGATCTGCTTGTGCCAGTAGGCGGCCCAGCCTTCATTCATGATTTTCGTCTCGATATGAGGGATGAAGTGCTCCCACTCTTCATCAACAATCTCAAGAATGGTTCGCTGCCAATCTCGAAGATTTGGGTGTTCTTCGATGAGAAACCGAATGAGGTTGTACCCCCCGCTGTGACCCGAAAGACCCGGAACCGCAATGCGCTGGTTCCTGAGGCTGTGGGCCGCGGTGAGGTATGCCTCTACCGGCTCTTCTCCAACGAGACGCACAAGCTCCTCGATTGTATCTGCATGTTCCCGGAATACTTCGTGTACACGGTCGGGATGTGTTTCACGGAAGAGGAAATTGTTTTTGAAGAAGTTGTTGTGCGCGAAGACGTGCGCCATCACAAGGAGTTGCGTGGTAAGACTGTTCCCTTGAAGGAGCCACGCCCGAGAGGGGGAAGCGTTAATGACAAGTTCATAATATATGGCGGGCGCAAGGCCGTACCGTTCAAGCGTCGCAAAACGATCGTACGCTTTCCCGAACGACCAGTGCCGATAGCGAGGAAGGATGCCCGCATAAGATAGGTACTGTCGCATCTCGTCTACAGAAATAAGGGTGAATTCTTGCGGAAAATGGTCGAGGCCGAACGCATCGGCAAACTTTTCTATCTTTTCTCCGTAGCGTCTTAACGCGGCAAGGGTGTATTGTTCGCTCACGCCGCTTCCTCCTTAAGAAATTCACGAAGGGCATTCTTCACTTCTGATTTATACGCCATCACGAATGCTTTAAGATTGGGGTAGGTCTTAGTAAGCTCGGAGATTTTTTTGAAGGTATCACTCACCGCGCCTGACCCTTGATGAACCTCAAGGAATCCCACAAGGTTACACATTTTACAAAGTTCCTTAAGAAGTCCAAGTGCTTTCGGGGTATCGCCGTTTTCGTTCTCACCATCAGTTGCGTGCACAACATAGATATTGTACTCGTTGGACGGATAGCGCTTCCGAATTATCTCAAGTGCGAGTTCGTAGCCGGAGGAGAAGTGTGTTCCGCCGGAACCTTCACGTCTGAAGAAATCTTTGGGTGGTTCTTCGAGCGCTTCTGCGTGATGCGCGATGAATACCGTTTCCACAAATGGATACTTTCCCCGAAGCCATTTCACCGCGCCCCAGCTGAACGCGCGAGTGAGAACGAGTCGCTCTTTTATCATTGAACCGGACGTATCCATAATCGTGATCCACACGGCCTTGATGTCAGGCCGTGGTTCGATTTTTCGCTTCCGGTACCAAAGATCTGATTGCTTAAACGGCACTCTCTTCTTTGTCATTCCTGAATTTCTCCTCGCTCAATTTTCTTTTTTCGCTTCAATCGCTCCCGCACGGTCTTTCGTTTTTCGATATGGGCGCGAATGCCTGTTTTCTTTGTCCCTTGGAATCCTCGTTTTTGATGCTTCAGAGTCTTATCGTGCGACTTCTCTTTAAGATCGGGGAGTTCAAACTCTTCTTCAATTAACTCCGCGAGGTCTTTCATGGGCACCTCGGTCTCGTAGATATCGAGCCCCGGCTCATCACCCGCTCCGGGCCCCTGCAGACCCTGTTGCGAGACTCGAGGACCAGTACGGATCCTTTGGCCCTTCTTGGGGTCACCCGAGGTCTGCCCTACGCGCGGCGCGCGATCGTCAAACTGAAACTGGTATTCAATAAGTCCTCGCACGGAAACCTTGATTGATTTCCCCGGCGAGAGGCGAATAATGTCTTCTTCGGCGAGAATCTCGTCAAGATTTGCAGGGTTTGCCTTCAAAAGATCGAGGACTTTTTGCTTATGGCGATCACGGTCTCTTTGGAAGTGTACGGGTTCACGTATAACGCTCTTTCGAATGGTAAACATGCCATTTCTCCTTTTCGATGTTTCAGTGGTGAATTGTCAACGTGCTCACCTTATCATAGACGCTTCTTCCTTATGCGTCAACAAAATAAAAAGGTCCATGTGTATGGACCTTATATTTATGTATTAACTCAAATTATCACTTGCCCAGTCAAGGGTACGCGCTGCACAGTCTTTACAGTAACGATAACCGCCTACGAGCGTCTCAATCCAACGCCCGTAGAGCGCTTCATCCTTCGGCCTGCGGAGCCGTTCGCTCTGGGGAAGACGCAGGAGTCCGAACATGCTCACCTTGAGAATTTTCTCGACCACTTCTTTGATCGGCTTATAGTCATTCCAGCGAACCGGTTTCTTTTGAGCCCTGCACTCCTCTACGTACACAAGGAGATCATGACGGAATGGCGTAATGCTCCCCGCACCCTTGCCGAGATAATCTTCAATTGTTCTCAAAATGACCTGGTCTGCAGGCTGCCCTCGAAATGCAAGCTCTGCCTGATCGAGATACTTCTGGAAAATCCCCTCGGTTTCGTCTTCTTTGATAATGACAAACGCGGAGAGAAGGTGGTCCTCGACCCTTGCCTTGTAGTGCGCAAGAATCTGGTTCTTGAGGTAGCCGATGTAGCGCCCAAGTGTTTCCTCGTCCCGCGGAATGATCGCGTCGCTTCGAACCGCCCGCTCAAGGCTCTTCAAAAGCCCGATTGTGGTAAGACACTGAATATGCTGTAGGGCATTGTATGCGAATGCGGTGTCAATAGCTTTTGTTATGAACCGCACGCCAACGCCAGACATCCCTTCACGTTCAGTTGGATATTCATTAAGGAACTCGTTCACCGTGGGCGGCTTTGCTTGACCCTTCGCCTCTACTTCTTCGCCGTTAAACACACGGGCTTTATTGATAATATCCGGGTGTATCTCGCTCGGGAGAAGGCGCGTCATAACCGCAAAGAGTGAAGCAAGGTAAACTGCGTGCGGATCGGTATGGAGGGTCTCGAATTTCGAACGCTTGGTAAGTTTTCGATAAATCCGCTGTTCTTCGTCAATGCGGAGGTTATACGGTACGAAGATGGGGACGCACCTGTCGTAAAACTTGAGGTTCTCGGGATGAGCGAAAAACTCGTCCATCTTCTCTTCGTTCGAGTGGATGATGGGAACAAAATCAACGGAGATCTGTCCCTGACGGGTCGGCGCGTCAATCCGCCGTTCCTGTGTACACGTGATGAGGTGATTCAAGAACGACTTCGGGAACTCGAACCCCTCAACGTGCTCAAGTACTCCCCGATTTGCGCGGTCTGCTAAACCATCGAGTTTGATCACGCTCGGATCAGCCTCGTGGTGTTCATCCCACTGCGAAACATCAGATGAACCAATAATTTGGGAGGGGTCAGCGCTGTCAATCTCATTCGGGAAAATCGTAGCGATACCCACTTTATCTCGCTTTGAGAAACGCTGCTCAATCACACGGAACTTACGGTAGTCGTTGCCGAACTCTTTGTGAAGCCGCCAACGACACACTAAACAAATATCAGGTGCAAGCTCTTCTCTTCCGAAGTTGATAGCCACGCCAAGCGCTTCCGAAAGCTTCACGCGTTCGCTTCGGGGAAGCGCCCAGAGAGGATTATCGAACACGGGACAATCTTTGATAGCAAAAAAGGTTTCTTGCTCAAGGCGGAACTTTATTTTTTCAACAATAGAGCTCTTGCCGCCACCGATTGGACCGATGAAGGCAAGTGCTTGGAGGAACGCTTCACCAAATTCATTTGCGGGTTTAAGGTATTTCACCACGAGGTCGTGGAGCGACATCTCAAGGCCATAGAAGTTGCCGCTGAATGCCTTAGGGATGAAGAGTATATCGTCTTCATCGAGCCCAAGGGCGCGGCGCAACTTTGGCCGATCCTTCATGAATATCTCTTCAACGCCAGGTTCTTCTACAAGAATCCGGTAAAGACGCTGGTGCGCGTTTTCCGCAAGACGCGGATTTTCAAATACAAGCCCAAGGAACTCGTCGAACGTTCCCTCCCAGAGGGGCCGACGGGTTTTCACTGATCGCTGGTGCGTATCAAGAATTTCAAGAACTTCGGTAAGTGTGCGTGCTGACGCCATGGGGGTTGCCCTCCTCTATAGTATTTTCAATGTGCACTATTTCGTAGCTTTAGACTAACAAGATGACAGGATACATGTCAAGCAATTGTGTCGCTCGCTCAGAAATGCAAACTTCCTTTCGCATTTCACTTGTTCGCTCGAAAAGAAAAACGCTCCTCAAGTTTGATTGAAGAGCGTGTGGTTCATACCAGTTTAGATGCGTTGTTTTTGAGAAAGATTACGTATAAACTCATTGAGTTCGGCAAGAGAAATAATATATGCCATGTCGCTCTTCTCCTCTTTTGCAACAAGCGACGATATGCCTTTCTTTTGAAAAACCTGCCCGGTAACGCTTGCAATCGTATCGTCAAGTGAACAGGCGAGCGATACGATAAGAAGACGCGCCTTCAACGAATCATTCCACGACGAAGGTGCAAAAGAGGAGGTAGGGAGTAAACTCCCCGAGTTAATCGCCTCTCGGAGCGTCATTTTGTCCAAAAGAAACGCGATCCAGCTTCGCTCTATAGTCGATTTCAGAAAATAGCCAACAAACGCAATCCATAAACCGCCCGTAAAACCTATTCCTGTCCCCGCCCAGAGAAGAAACGATGCTCCCCCAAATACCATCAGTACAATGCTTATATATTTTCCTGTTACTGCCGCAACTCTTGTGGCTCGGTGTTCATCTTGCCAAATCTTCCACAGGAACGATCGGAGTATCCGTCCGCCGTCCATGGGGAAGACGGGGAGCATGTTGAATACCGCAAGCGCAACATTGGTGATTGCAAGATACGGCAGGAATACATCAAGAAACTTAGGTAGCGCAATATCGAAACTGTGAAAAACCGCAACGAGCCCAAAGAGGATCCCGCCTAAAACGGCGCTTGAAAGAGGGCCAACAATGGATATCGTAAATTCTTTCCCCGGTGTGTCGGTGCTTTTCGCGAGATTCGAAACGCCGCCAAACAAGAAGAGTTGGATTTGTGGAACGGCGATACCATATGCTTTCGCAACGAATGAGTGGCAGAGTTCGTGGATGAGAAGCGAGAGAAAGAAGAGGAGGGCGCCCGCAACGCCGAAAAGAATCCTGAAGCCCATGCCCTCATTTTCCCAGAATCCTGCGTAGATGAAGACGAA
>CAYJUQ010000002.1:2072-18282 GCA_964373425.1 uncultured Candidatus Saccharibacteria bacterium | reverse complement strand
GTAGCGCCGGCGGGATTTGAACCCGCGTACTCAGCTTGAAAAGCTGATGTCCTAGGCCAGACTAGACGACGGCGCCACGTATGTAAAGAATAAAAGGTAACAAGAAAATAATACCGTGGTGATTGAAAAAGGGCAAGGTATCCGTTACGATGATACCATATGCTCATTCTTGGCATCGAAACTTCATGTGACGATACTTGCGCGTCGCCCTCCTTGTAGTCGGGCTCCCCAGAACCTTGCGGTTCCGGCCCCTGCACCTTGAAACAAGGTGCAGGGTGCTTCCACCACGGGGAAACTCCCGCCTGCGTGGCCGAAGCCACTTCGGCGAGGCGAAGGCCCGTTTCCCCGACCCCCTTCCCAGCGCAAATACCAAATAATAAAAAGTAAAAGTTATAGTATCCAAATTCTATGCTTATTCTCGGTATAGAAACGTCATGTGATGATACTTGCGCGGCATTAATCAGGGCAACGGGCGGCAAGAAAAATCCGCGTTTTCATATTCTCTCGAATATCCGTTCAAGCCAGGTGAAGATCCATCGGGAATTTGGAGGGGTGGTACCAACCCTTGCGGCACGCGCACATCTTGAGAATATGAATCCGGTATTGAAACTCTGTTTCCAAAAAGCTGGGATTCCGTTGGCAAAAGCAGGGGGGAAGATAGACCTTATTGCGGTAACAAGCCACCCGGGGCTCATCCCCTGCCTTCTTGTGGGGACCAATGCCGCGCGCACGCTCTCGTGGCTCTGGAAAAAACCCTTAATTGGTATAAACCATCTTGAGGGGCACATCTACGCGAATTGGCTTGAGCCAATTCGCGTAAGCACCAAATCAAAAATCCAAAATCACAAACAAATCCAAAACCCAAAATCAACAATTCTAAACATACAATTCCCGGCGATGTGTCTTGTAGTAAGTGGTGGACATACGCAGTTAATCCTAATGCGTGATTATGGTAAATTCAAAATTATCGGAGAAACCCGTGATGATGCAGCCGGTGAAGCTTTTGATAAAGTCGCAAGACTCCTGGGGCTTCCTTTCCCCGGAGGACCACCCATTGCGAAGCTAGCTTCGCAATGGAAATCCGAAATCCGAAATCCGAAATCCGAAATAAACTTACCGCGACCGATGATTGACTCAAAGGACTATGACTTTAGTTTTTCCGGACTTAAGACTGCAGTACTATATCTTGTCAAAGAACGGTTTATGCGACAGAAAAAATTAGTTATAAGCGATGTACAACTAGCCAATCTATGCGCTGAATTCCAACAAGCGATTATAGACGTACTCATCACAAAAACGATGCGCGCCGCAAAAAAATATAGTGTAAAAACCGTTATCCTTGGCGGTGGAGTTGCAGCAAATAGGGAACTGCGAAAACAACTCGGTGAAGCCATCGCGCATGAATTCAAAAAGATCACCTATGTTGTTCCTCCCCCCTCACTTGCCGTCGACAATGCAGTTATGATCGCGATTACGGGGTACTTTCGATACCTTGAAGGAGCGGCAACTGATTGGAGGCGTATCCGCGCACGCGCCACCATATAGGCCCCTCTCACCCGCCATGGAAATACTGTATACTAAAAACGTGAATTCAGGGCACCACACATCATACGGTTTTACCCTTGTTGAAATATTGGTGGTCGTGGTGATTATAGGACTTCTCGCTACGGTCATCCTTACCTCACTCGTAGAGGCGCGATCGAAAGCACGAGACGCGAGACGAAAGGGTGATATACATAACCTCATCACCGCCCTAGAAGTGTATAGAAACAACAATGTCACCTTCCCTACCCCTGATCTTACTTCTCCCGATGGACCCGATTGGGATCTCAGTTCCGATGGTGATTTCATCCCGAGCTTAGTCCCCGATTACCTCGCTGGTCCCCTCCTCGATCCCGTAAATACCGCTCCGTTGGTGTATGCATACCGCAATGCCAACTATCCCCCCGGATGCACAAGCGCGTGTTGGTGTCCCCTTGGTACGAATGCGCTGGTTAATTTCTATCTCGAGAATGGACAAGGCAAAGACTATACTGCCTGTGGAATTGATCCAAATAGTTTTTGCATCTGTCTCCGATAGAAGATAGTACGATCCCGCGGGGGGCAGATAGCCCTCGTCCGCGTCACCTGAAAAATAGTATGCAGCAACTCTCAAAAACCTATAATCCAAAAATAGTGGAATTAAAAATCTACCGACTTTGGGTAAAGTCGGGTTATTTTAATCCCGATCATCTTCCTATAAAGCGGGGGCCCAAAAAGCTAGGAAGCTATACAATCGTAATCCCACCCCCTAATATTACCGGTTCACTCCACATGGGACACGCCCTCAATAATACCACGCAAGACATCCTTATCCGTTGGCGAAGAATGGAGGGATATAAAACTTTGTGGCTTCCGGGAACTGACCATGCGGGTATTGCAACACAAAATGTGGTGGAAAAAGAGCTCAAAAAAGAGGGGCTCACACGGTATGATCTCGGACGAGAAAAATTTATCGAACGTGTGTGGCAGTGGAGGAAAAAATATGGAGATATTATTCTCACACAACTCGAAAAACTCGGCGCATCGTGTGATTGGTCGCGCACAAAATTCACTATGGATCCGGACTACGTTACCGCGGTGAATACTGCGTTCCTCCATTACTACAAGAAAGGCATTATTTATCGGGGAGAGCGCGTGGTCAACTGGTGCCCGCGGTGCCAAACAAGCCTTTCTGATCTTGAGCTTGAATATCGAGAAGAAAAAGGGAAACTGTGGTACATCAAGTATCCATTACCGCAAACCAGAAACAAATCCAAAATAATAAATTCAAAATTACAGGATTATATTGTGGTGGCGACCACGAGACCCGAGACAATGCTTGGAGATGCGGCGATTGCGGTGCACCCGGATGATGCGCGATACGAAAACCTCGTGGGAGAGACAGCTATCCTCCCCATCAAAAATCGAGAAATTCCTATTATCGCTGATCGAGTGGTAGAGAAAGAATTCGGCACCGGCGCAGTGAAAGTTACCCCTTCACATGATTTCACTGACTTTGAAATTGCAGAACGCCACACGCTCCCGAAATTCCAGGTAATCGGAGTGGGCGGCCGTATGACGTCGGATGCGGGGAGCGCCTACGAGGGACTGGGCATATTTGAAGCGAGAATGAAAGTTATCGAAGAGTTGGAACGTCAAAACCTCATTGAAAAAATAGAAGACTATACCCATCGCGTCGCGAAGTGCTACCGCTGTGATACCACTATTGAACCGATCCTCTCAAAGCAATGGTTTGTGGAAATGAAGGAACTCGCGAAAACAGCGATACGCGCAGTAAAAAACGGTGAGGTCGTCTTCCATCCGAAACGTTGGGAGAAAGTATACTTTGACTGGCTGCGGCACACGCGTGATTGGTGTATATCGAGGCAGCTGTGGTGGGGACACCGCCTCCCTATTTGGTACTGTACCAATTCGTCCTCCGCCGAAGGCGGAGCTGACGAATTGAGCATCCGCCGAAGATCAAAAGGGGCGAAGGCGGACCAAACTTATTTTGTCTCTCTTGAACCACCGAAACGATGCCCGATTTGTAAAAACTGTGTCCCAAGACAAGACGAAGATGTGCTCGACACATGGTTTTCTGCGGCACTGTGGCCGTTTGCCACGCTTGGATGGCCGCTCCCTTCTTTAAAGAAGAGAGCGGGCCTCGCCCCTTCGGGGCGGGCCCTCACAACAGATCTAAAAAAATTCTATCCAACAAAAGTGCTGGTGACCGACCGCGGAATCATTAACCTTTGGGTGGGAAGGATGATTTTCTCATCCTATGAATTTCTGGGTGCAAAACCGTTCAGTGATGTGTATATCCACGCAACGGTGCTCACTAGAGAGGGGAAACGAATGTCGAAATCGCTTGGTACCGGTATTGATCCGCTCGATCTTATAGAAAAATATGGCGCGGATGCAACGCGGTTCGGCCTTATCTGGCAAGCAATGGGCGGGCAAGATATTCGATTTGCAGAAGAACATTTTCTTGCGGGGAAAAAGTTCTGTAATAAAATGTGGAACGCAAGCAGGTTTGTATCCACACAAATCGGATCGAAGGAAAAAGGCAAAGTGGGAAAGAAAAAATTACAACTCAAAACCAAAAACCTGACGAGCGAGGATAGAAAACTTTTGAAGAAACTTGACGAAATAATTACGGCAACCAACAAGGATTTGGGGAAATTCAAGTTTGGGCACGCGCTCCACAGACTCTATGAATTTTTCTGGCACACCTTCTGCGACCAATATATAGAGTATAGCAAATGGCAAATCGCAAATTGCAGATCGCAACGAGATCGAGAGGCCACACAAAAAACTTTGTTATATGTGCTTACCACCTCTCTCAAACTTCTCCATCCATTCATGCCTTTTGTTACTGAAGAAATCTACCACACGCTCCCCTTAAAACAAAAAGGGTTCCTCCTTATCGAGGAATGGCCCGAGTAGCCTTCTCGCTTCCTTGACGCTAAGAGGTTAGAATTATTATAAAAGTTTTCCTAGTTTCCTGGGAAGCTAAAAAACTAAATCCATGTTTTTTTTCTTCATTCTCCTCGGTCTCCTGCCAAGCCTCTTTTGGCTCGGGTACTACCTTAAAAAAGATATCCACCCCGAACCAAAACGAATGATTATACGAGTATTCTTCTTGGGTATGGCGATTGCGCCGGTTGCCGCAATCGCAGAAATGCTCTGGGCAAACGCCACGAAAACGCTCATCTGTAACCCCCTCCCGAGACTCTGCGGAGAAACGAACCCCTTTTTCTTCTTCCAGCTTATTATTGGAATTGCCGCAATCGAAGAATACGCAAAATATTACGTGGTGCGAAGAAGAGTACTCCCCACCCGTGAATTTGATGAACCGGTTGATGCAATGGTATACTTAATAGTGAGCGCGCTCGGATTTGCGGCACTTGAAAATATCTTTATTCTCGTCGCACCGAATCTTTCAAATATCATCCAGAGTTTTTCCCAGATCTTCCTGGAATCCTTCGGTGTTCTCTCGCCAGAACCAATCCTTTCCCCAACACTCAACCTCGGCAATGCCTTCTCTATTCTCGGCTTTCGCTTCTTTGGCGCAACATTCCTCCACGCACTCGCTTCTGCAACGGTTGGATACTTTCTCGCGCTCTCATTCTTCCGGCCTCGCCATCACCGAATCTGGCTCATCCTTGCGGGCCTTAGTCTTGCAACCGTGTTGCATGCATTCTACAACTATTTTATAATAACCTTAGATATGGAATCGCTCGCGGGCGTTCCGCAAGAAGCATTCTTCTCTCGCGCACTCATTGTATTCGGCCCCGTCATCACCCTCATCGTCCTCATGACAGTGCTCGTCTCCTCACTCTTTCGCCGTCTCAAGATAGTAAAAAGTGGCGAGTGAAAATTAGTAATAACCAATAAGCAATCTACCTCGTATGCCAAAAGAAGGAACATTTTTTGAAAAACTCACCAGCTCGCTTAAAGCGAGTGACGCGCATTTTGAAGAAGACGCCGAAGAAAACGAAACAAAAGAAGTGGAGGGTCAGCCTGTCATAACCTCCCCACGGACTCCGCGCGTATCCTCAACCGACCCGCAAGATGAAGGACAGCTCACCATTGATGTCTACCAAACCGATACAGAAATCGTGATTAGCTCCCCCATCGCGGGCGTGAAACCAGACGATGTTGATATTGATATTACGAGCGACATGGTCACCATCCGAGGAAGACGCGAACGACCCGAACCCGTAACTCCCGAAAACTACTTCTATCAAGAATGCTACTGGGGTCCTTTTTCGCGTGCAGTTATCCTCCCGCAAGAAATTGATGCCGCGAAGTCCGAAGCAGTCCTTAAAAATGGGGTACTCACCATTCGCCTCCCCAAAATCGAGAGTAACACCGCAAAGAAGCTCAAGGTAAAAGCGGTCTAGGACCACAGTGCGCTCGTGCCGCATATCTTTGTGAAGTGTATATATAATGAAGAAGTTTTTCTCTCATTTCCGTCGAATATCGCCATACCGTTTACCTCTCATCGTGCTCGCCTTTGCGGGTTTTTTTATTGTTGGGCTCGAGCTTGCGAACGCCGGACGCATCGCGCATGGGGTGAAGCTCGCGGGCGAGGACTGGGGCGGCATCACCCATGAGGAGGCGCGAACGAAACTTGAGGATCTTGAGAAAATGTTCCCCCAAAAAACGCTCACCGCTATCGGAAGAAGAGACGATGGCTCGCTCATTAGCAAGAATATTACTCCGTCTGAAATAGGCCTTACGTTCAATGTCGAGAAAACACTTTCTGAACTTTTCGCTGTGGGACGCGATGAAAATGTTGCTGTTGGTATCGGCAGGCAGCTGAAAGCATTAGGGAGAACCTATGATCTCCCTTATCAGCTTTCCTTCGATGATGAGACATTCGAGGCATTCATAAAAACTAACTTTTCCGAGATCGATCTTCCCGCAAAAGACGCAACGCTCGCCTTTGATGCAACAAAAAGAACATTTGCGCCAACCCCCGCATCGAAAGGAAAAATCGTTGATAGGGAAAAATTCAAAGCTGATCTCATACATGTACTCGCGTATAATACGAACACTGCTCGATCAATCGAGGTAAGCCGGAAAGAAGATGTACCAAAAGTAACATCCGGTGGGACCCGGGAGGCAAAAGAGAACGCACTGCAACTTATTGCTCGCGGTCCCTACACGCTTACCTTTGAGGAAAAAACCTGGCCGGTTGAGGAGAGTGACTTCATTGACTGGCTCGACTTTTACCCTGAAATGAAAGGCGGGGGGTACGTCCTTGGGGTACGGTTAGGGAATGATCGTGTCGGGAATTATCTCACACAACTTGCGCCAGGCCTCAACCGCGCTCCGGTGAATGCCGAACTCGCCGTAAAAGACGGAAGAGTCGCCACCTTCCGTCTCTCGCAAAACGGGGTAAGCGTAAATGTGGAAGCGAGTATCCCCCTCATTATCAATACGATCGCGGGTGGAGAAAATCATGTGACACTCGCAAAAACTATTGTCGAACCGGAGATCACCACAGAGAAAATTGATACTTTGGGAATCAGAAGTTTCCTCGCCGTCGGGAGATCAAACTTCAAAGGATCGCCGAAAAACAGGATCCATAATATTAAAGTAGGTTCGGGGCGATTTCATGGCGTACTCATAAAACCCGGAGAGACGTTTTCCTTTAACACAATTCTTGGCACGGTTGGGCCGCAGGAGGGGTATCTTGCGGAACTGGTGATTAAAAAAGATAAAACGGTTCCCGAGTATGGCGGGGGCTTGTGTCAGGTCTCAACCACCATGTTTCGCGCCGCGATCCTCGCGGGGCTGCCAATCGTAGAGCGCTTCCCGCATTCCTTTGCCGTTCGCTACTATAGCCCGCAGGGGTTTGACGCCACGATCTACCCGCCGCATCCCGACCTACGATTTACCAATAACACTCCGGGCCATATACTCGTACAAACAAAAGTTGAGGGGAATGATCTTGCCTTCGAGTTCTACGGCACAGATGATGGAAGAAAGGTAGAAATGGAGGGGCCGGTGCAGTACGATATAAAATCTGATGGTTCCATGAAAGCGAAGTTCACAAGACGCATTACCAAAGACGGTGAACTCGTTGAAGAGAGAACATTCTTCTCGGTGTATAAATCGCCGCTCCTCTACCCTGTACAACGTAATCCCCTTGAATAACGATTCGCTCGGCATCAAAAACCCCCGACATGTCGGGGGTTTTTGATGTCATCGCGCGCATCCTATCATTTCAAAAAAGGGAGTGTTATCCGCTTACTGATACCCAAAAGTTTGGAAAGATCTCCACGCACCATCTCCCGAAATGCGTCTTCCCCACCCGCATAGTATTTTGACTCAAACCTCGTACCTATTTCTGCAAGAAGAAGAGCGCATGCCCCAATGGGTAGGGCAACGACAAGATCCACTACGAAATGCTGCCCTAAATACACGGTGCCAATACTTGAGAAAAAAAACCACGGAACGGTGAGGAGGCCAAGTATTTTCTTAAATCGGAAAAGGGTAACCACTACAAAGGCGGCCCAGACAAAGTGCATACTGGGGATGGTACTTACGGGAGGAAGATTTTTTTGACTTTGAGACACTCGAGCGAGGAACGCATCTGTCGGAGAATCGGGTGAGTAACGTGTGAGTGATGCGACAAGGTCATTGGGGATGGGACGCGCAAATACATTTATGAGATAGGCGTTATTGGGAGAGAGCGCGGGGAAGGAGTACCAGAGGGGCATCGAGAGAAACATAGAAATGAATACTGCAAGCACGAGGAACGAAAAATGTTTTCGTGATGCCGGAACGATGAAAAGAAAAATGATCGTAAGGCTCACTATGGCGGTAAGGTACGAAAAAGAGAAAATAATGAGTGTACTTGCAATAGTATTCCATGGCGAGGGGATCATGCCGTGGAGCGCAATAAAGGGGTAGGTTCCGAAAAGTATTCTATCCAAAGAAAGGAGAGAGTCGGTGATAAGTGCATCCTGCCGATATGTGGCAATGGCGCCGAGAAAAATCGGAATGACCACTGAGAGGGTAGTAAGAAAGAGAAGTCCCGCCGGGAGGAAACGGATGATCGAACGAAAGAACGCGATCCCCTCCTCTCGGAAACGCACGCTCGCCCGTTCCACTCGTGCTTCGGTGAGCCGCCTGCCGACAAATATATACAGTTTAAAAATGAAGTACGTCAAGAAAAAAAGAAAGAACACCCAAAATACTTGGGCGGCATAAAAAAGGTACGTCCTCAATGCCTCACGAAGCGATGTGAGATGAATCGCTCCGGGGAACCGTTCCATAAGGAACGCGAGGGTGAGAATGCTTATGAGGAGCGTTACGTACTCTTCAATTCGTATCGCGCGAAAGAAACGCATGGTGCCGGAGGAGGGAGTCGAACCCTCAAGCCTTGCGGCATTAGGTCCTAAACCTAACGTGTTTGCCAATTTCACCACCCCGGCCCGCCCTTGTTAAAACTTCGGCGGGCGATGTGTAGAAAAATCACCGCTTGCCCTCTCCATCCTCCGCAGTAGCTGTAGCTACAGCTACGGAGGACGGGCGAAACTTCACTGAAGTGGGATATTCCGGCATTTATCTTTCAGTGATAGTATGACATAGAATTTTGAAGAAAAAAACCATTGCTTATTGACATAACAATGACTCCATGCTAGAATTAAACATCATATTTATCAAGTATCGTTCGTTGAAAATTGGGTGACATACCCACAAGGAGAAAAAACAATGGGTGGCATTATTATTGCGGGTATAATCGTACTTTTCCTTTTAGGAGCGGGTATCGCCTATCTCATCATGTCATTCCGGATTGTGAATCGTGATGAACGCGCGGTAAGGGTATTTCTGGGGAAACCACGTGAGAAGATGTTAAAACCGGGGCATCATTTCGTTTGGTGGATATTTGAACGACTGGTTATCTTCTCCGCGGAACCGCAACGGATTGACCTTGGAGAGGTACGGGCATTTTCTGCAAAAACGGAGACGGAGGATCATGAAAGCGCCGAGCTTAGCGCAGAGGCGAGTATCACCTTCAACTACCCGAGTACTGATGCAGATCTTGTTGCGCTCGCTTCGCTCATGCGTGATCCAAAAAACACCCAGTGGATCCTCACGCAAGTTGGGCCGGGATCAATCGAGATTATCAAGGAAGTTTTGAGTCGTCACGACTGGGAAACCGCCTATACGAACCGCGGACAAATACTCGATAACACGCTCGACACGGAACTTGCAAAACTTGGCGAGAACCATATCTTAAAGCAGCTTCGCCTTGCAAACCTGAAATTCCACATCATCAACGTGCGGGTAAAACCGGAGGAGCTCGTCTATGCTCGCGCACGGAAAGAAGTCGCAACGCAAGAAAAAGAACGAAGAAGAATCGAGGCGGAGACAAAGAAACGAGAAAGAGAGCTCGAGGGTGAAGGTGATGCGGCACTGCTTGCCCAACAACGCAAGGGAATGGGAATTACGGGTGAACCCACCTACGCACAACTTACTAAAGGGCCGAATGGCGAAGAGAAATTGACCTTCCTTGGTGATCCCACAAAAGCTTTGGGTGGACTTGTTGGTGATGTGATCAAGGCATTCCGCAAGCCCCCCACCCGTAAGGGACAACCGAAATGAATGGATTCATAACACTCCTCGCTTTGGGGATCCCCGCGTTTCTGTTGCTTCCCCTTATCGCCGTTATGATACGGATGAGGGGGGTAAAAGACAATGCGGAACAAAAAGATCGGGAAGAAGGAATTCACGAAACACCCAAGAAACAAAAGTTTCACTTCACTGTTCCTGCCTGGGCGGGCTGGACCATCGTTATCCTTGTGGTGCTAGGTACGATAGGAATAGTTGATCATGCGATATCGGGGAAAGAACTGAGAGAGGCACCGGCACGAAAGATTGGCGTCCTTCCTGCACCGCGAAATAATGGTCCGCATACGCAAATACGAGAGGTCGCTCCCGATGTCTTCGATGTATCAATCGATGGTACAAACGAACCGGAGAATGGTAGAAACGGCCACGACACCGGACTCACACTAAACCCCGGCGAATGTGCGCTCATTGGGCATACCGGCGGGCATCTCTCGTATATGACGGGATTCACACTCACACAGGAAAGGTTCGCCTTTGCATCTGATCCGATATCGGGCGGGAGAAGCTATGCATGGCTTACCGCAGGAGACCAAATCCGCTATCGGGTTGACGGTACGGGAGGAAACGCGGTGTACATCGTGCTTCGTGGCCCAACGCCGAATCTTGAGAGTCGCCCGCAGAAGTTCAGTCGTGATTTCGAAACGCTTGAAACCTGCAATACCTTCTTTACCGTTCCGGCGCGCGTCTTTCTCTTTTTCAACTCAACCGAGTATTTCGTAGATCGCCTAAGCGGCGAAAAACAAGACGGCTTCCGCCTCAATGGATGGGACGGAAGCCGTGCAGTATTCCGTGTAGCAAGACAACCCTAATTGGGTTTCAATCCTATAATTGCTGATGGATCTCCGTCAGCAATTTTTTTTGGAAACGCAACCTAATGCAAGCGTTCGCTTTCCTTGGTTTAAAGGCCCGGACAGGGGGTAACCCCAAGGAGATTACAGACAAGCATGAGCATTCCCTTCGCAAGGAGCGCGATACCAAAGCCGACAAGCGCCCAGAGAAGCCAGTTCTTTCCTGCTTCAAGCTTCGCGGCGTTCGCACCCGCAGTAATGAAGTTGTAGGCGCCAATAAGGAGGGCGATAACCGCAATAACCACCAAGATCGCAAATATCCAATCAACAAAAACGTTTAAGAGTTGGATCACTCTCGCTTGACTTAGCGCAACGGTCGGAAGCGCGCTCGTACCGACGCCAGCGCCAGCTCCACAATCCGCGGGACAGCTCCCAGATGTTTCTCCTACATCACAAATTCCGTTCCCGCAGAAGGCCTGTGCGAATACAGTCAGGGGAGAAAACAGTAAAGAGAGTGCCAGGAACGAAGTGCCTATCGTTAAAGATGTTTTCGCCATACAGTAGTGTTAGATTTTAATTTTGGATTAAAGACCTGATTGAAGATACTTCGACCTTTCAAAATGGTTTTACAGGAAGTGTAGTGTGTCTTGCGCACCCTAACAGGTTGCGCCAAAGAAATCACAGATAACCGCTACAATTCCCTTTGATACCAGCATTATAGCAAATCCAACCACTGCCCACAAGAGGGCGGCTTTTGCCTGCCCGAGTTTCTTCTCGTTCCCCCCTGAGGTGATAAAAAGAAGCGCCGCCCATAAAATAACAAGAATGGTAAGCGGTATGGAAACGGCAAAGAGAAAATCAATGAGGTTATCGATAAAGTCGGTAAAGCTTGTGGTATTCAGCGGGTTAGGGATATCAATCACCACGGGTCCTGGCTGTGCATACGTAAACGCCGGAACGAGCAGTAGAAAGAAGTATACGAGAATGGCAAAAATTCGTCTCATAAGCTCTTATCCTTATTATAGCATACTTTTACCCACAGGTAATCTCGGACCATGGTCCCATGGGGAAAGCCGCGGGGTTTGCAAGAAACGTAAGGAGAGTACCGATGATAAGCCAGCTTACAAGGGCAATCGCAAATCCTACAATCGCGCCTCGAATCATTCCTTTCGCGCGTGTTCGCTGTGTTTCATCATCACGGGATGTCACAAGGAGCAAACCTCCTGCTGCAATCATGAGCGTGGTAAGAGGAAATATGATGCGCCAGATGAATCCAAGGGGAAATCCGATAATGTTTTTTATGAGGACAAAAACCTGACAGAGGTCGCACTCGGCCTGCCCCGATCCGCCGCAAGGCACAATACCACCCATCTCCGCAAACCCTGCGTGAGGCAGAAGCAAAAAGAAAATAGTAAGGAGAAGGAAAATGATGAAAAAGGGTCGCATGGTACAAAAGAAATGTGATCCTATCTTTGACTCTTCGCGAGCACCTCAATTTGCTGGGCGGCTTTCGTGAGCGCCTCGCGAACTGTTGTTTCTTTTCTCACTACTGATTCTATCATATCTCGAAAAATCGGCTCAACCCTCCGCTCATCCGGCTCATACCAGCTTTTCGCCGAGAGCGCCTGAGAAGCAAAGACACCGAGTTGGTAGTTGAACCGCGTTTGATGCTCAACGAGGTCTCGTCTTGGTGTTGGACGGAACGTCGCATTGAGGTACGTTACAAGATTGTCTCGTGCGGAAAGCCACAGGAGAAACTCCCACGCTTCTTTTGGATGTTGACTTGTAGATGCCACTGCAAGTCCCCAGTAGTTTGCATAATTTGTAGAAAGGAGGCTTCCTTGAAGCTGTGGGACCGGCGCAATTTCAAAGTTGAGGTAGGGGGCTTTCGCGTAAATAGTAGGAAGGTGGTAGGCGTAATTCAGCATCATGCCGAGCCTCCCCTCGTAGAACGCATCAATGGAGTAGGACATGTTTTCGTTCCAGGTATAGTGCGCCTGCGCCGGATCAATAAAACTTGTGTAGAATGTAAGCGCCTCTTCGCCCGGGCGGCTTCGCCCGACTGCATCATCAAAGAGCACGCTCCGCGTCTGGTAATCGCTCATTTTGCTCCCGTTTTGCATCATGAGGAGCGCCACAATATCGGTTGAGCGGTTGATGTTTTCTGCGGTTCCCATCGCCGCTCCCGCACGGATGATCTCTCCTTTTGCATTCCGTACGGTAATTTTTTTCACCGCTTCAAGAAACTCGTCCCATGTCTTTGGGGGCGCGGGAATGCCTACGGTATTGAAAATATCTTTATTGTAGTAGAGCGCGAGCGTATCCACGAAAAGCGGCAATGCGTAGATTCTCCCCCCGAAGACGAAGTCGTTTACGGCAACATCCATGAACGTTTGTTTAAAGTCTGCAATCGTCATCCGCTCCTTCTCTTCCTCGAAAAGCTGGGCGCTCAAAGGCACTATTTTATTACCGTGCTTCGGAAGCCAGGTATTATGCACCATGAAGATATCTGGCCCCCGGCCTGAAGCCATCGCATCAATGAGCACGTCCTCATACTCCTGAACTCGCTTCTTGTACGTGATCTTAATACTCGGGTGATCATCTTGGAATTTAGTGATGAGTTGCTCCATCACATCCGAATCATCGAACACGCCCCAAAACTCAAGCTCCACGGTCTTGCCAATATACGTCTTAATGCCCGGGATTTTCCCGTAGAGCATAAGGACGATAAAAACAAAGAGCGCGAAAACAAAAATGGTAAGCCCTATGTAAAATTTCTTGCTTCGCATAATTTATAAATTATAGGAAACTGATGGACGCAAGCTTGTCGCCGCTTGCAAGCTTCATAATTCTCACCCCCTGCGTCGCACGCCCCTGAATGGAGATGCTGGCGATATTGGTGCGGATCACCTGGCCTTTCTCTGATACCGCTATCATCTCTTCTTCATTATTCTCTTGGAGGATCCCTGCAACTGCGCCTCCGGTTTTTGCAGTAATTTGCGCGGCTTTCACGCCCGATCCTCCCCGGCGCTGCACCTTGAATTTCGAAACCTCTGTCCGTTTTCCGTAGCCGTTTTCCGTAACCACGAGCATGTGACGCTTTGTCGTACCCTCGCCTTCTCCTCCTTTTCTAATCACACTCATCCCCACCACCTCATCTCCCCTTCGAAGGTTAATCCCCTTGACCCCTGCTGCCGCGCGCCCCATTGGGCGTGCGTCTCTTTCGTGAAAACGGATTGCTTTCCCGGATTTTGCAAAAAGAAGAATGTCGTCATCCCCGCTTGTCACCGCAACCCAACGAAGAGTATCCGCCGCTTTCAACTTCAAGGCAATGATGCCGCTCCGCCGTACATCCACAAACTCATCTCCTGCCGTTTTTTTAATGATACCATTCGCGGTAACCATTACTAAATACTTGATTGTTGCTTCTTTCTTAAAGGGGAGCACCGCATGTACTCCTTCGTCGCCGGCAAGGTTCAAAAAATTAACAAGCGCTCTCCCGCGAGATACTCGCGTCCCCTCGGGAATCTCCCATGCCGCGGTCTTATAGACGCGTCCCTTCGTTGTAAAAAAGAGCAATTCATCGTGCGTGAGAGTAACCAAGAACCGCTTCACGATATCTTCACCCTTCGTGACAAGGCCAATAATCCCTTTTCCGCCTCTTCGCTGAAGCTTATATTCCCGGGGGTGCGTCCGCTTGATGTATCCCCCTTCGGTCAGGGTAATAATGGTTTCTTCCTGCGGGATAAGATCTTCCTCGCGAAACTCTCCCACACTGCTTGCGAAGACTTTCGTACGGCGCTCGTCTTTGTACTTATCTTTTACCTCCGCAAGCTCTTTTTTAATGAGTGTTTCAATGCGTTTTGGATCTTTTAAAATGAGGGTGAATTCTTTAATCATGCGCGCTCTTTCTATAAGCTCATCTTCGATTTTCTTCCGTTCGAGTCCCGCGAGCGTCTGCAGTTTCATTTCAAGAATCGCGGTTGCCTGTACGTCCGTAAAGCCGAATTTTTTCATGAGTCCGTGGTGGGCCGCTTCTTTCGTAGGCGATGTTTTGATAAGGCGAATCACGCGATCGATCTTGGAGAGCGCCCTTTTAAGCCCTTCAAGGATGTGCGCACGCTTCGTAAACTCCCGTAAGTCAAACTCTGTTCGCCTGCGTATCACCACTCGTCGGTGTTTAAGCCACTCCTCAAGCACCTCTCGAAGTGAGAGCACTTGGGGCTGGATGCCATCGGTAAGCGCAAGCATGTTTAAATAAAATGTTTTTTGGAGGTCAGTAAATTTGTAAAGCTTGTTGAGGACTTTTTGAGGATAGCTTGAGGGGGTAAGATCAATCACAATGCGCAGCCCATCTTTATCCGATTCATCACGGATATCACGAATACCATCAAGTTTTTTGTCCTTGACGAGTTCCGCCATTCTTTCAATAAGCATGGATTTATTCACCTGATAGGGAATCTCCTTAATCACAATTTGCATGCCGACCCGTACCCCCTTTTTTGATTCGGTAATCTCTGCGACTCCTCGCAGCACAAACGATCCCCTCCCCTTAGAATACGCCTCAATTATTTCTTTCTCATTGTAGATAGCGCCGCCTGTGGGAAAGTCCGGCCCTTTTACAAAACGAAAGAGATCTTCTACGGATGCACGCGGATGATCAATGAGGTACGCCGCCGCATCTACCACTTCAGTAAAGTTGTGGGGCGGAATACTTGTTGCCATACCCACCGCAATCCCCACGCTCCCGTTTAAAAGCAGTTGGGGAACATTCGCAGGAAGCACGGTCGGTTCTCTCCTCGTACTATCATAGTTATCGTGCCAATCCACCGTCTCCTTTCCAAGATCAGTAAGCATGTCTTCCGCCATGCGCATAAGTTTTGCTTCGGTGTAGCGCATGGCGGCAGGTGCGTCGCCGTCAATGGAACCCCAGTTCCCCTGTCCGTGGATTAGGGGGTAGCGCATAGAAAAATCTTGTGCCATGCGCGCGAGCGAATCGTAGACTGCGGTGTCGCCGTGCGGGTGATATTTCCCCAGCACATCCCCTACTACCGTTGCAGATTTTCGAAACTTCGCAGATGACCCCAAACCAAGCTCGTGCATCGCATAGAGTATCCTTCGGTGGACAGGCTTCAAACCATCCCGTACATCGGGGAGTGCACGCGCAACAATTACGCTCATCGCGTAATCAAGATAGGCATCCTGCATCTCCTCTGTTATTTCTCTTTTTTCAATTTTGCCAATATCCA
>CAYJUQ010000002.1:0-1972 GCA_964373425.1 uncultured Candidatus Saccharibacteria bacterium | reverse complement strand
AGTTCTTTTTTCTTTATGGAGAGCTTGGGAAGGCTCTCTACTGTTTTCTCGCCCATATACTTGAGAAATGCATCGACCTTATCAAGTTTGGTGCCAATACCGGGAATGTGGTGGTTGGTAGGGATTGCGAGACGCGGCTCAATTTGCCTCACGAGTTTTTCTGCCGCATCCGCCTCAAGTGACACCCCCTTGCCGCCAACAGGAAGGAAGAGTATGTCAACATCCCCCACCTCCTCAAGCAGTTCATCGGGAAGAGGCACAGGAACAAATGCGGGAATAAAAAGGGTAGTTAACCCGTCAAATTCAAGAAGAAACATGGTGAGACTCTTTTGTGATTTGTGAAGCCCGGAATAGATACCCATTCCACGAATAAAAAGACCGTTCACATCATATTCACCGGGACCCGTCACCAAAAAGCTCTTCTCAAATCGCCCCACCTCGCGAAACGAAGAACTCCCCGAAAGGATGAGCACCGACGTTCCATTCCGGGGGACTTTGAGCTTTGACTCGCCAGATGGCGGATCGAAAAGAATACTCACTTCCCCCCGCTCGAGCCGCACGCAATATTCACCTAACCATGTGATAATCAAAATGAGAAAAGTTCGGATACCGCCCCCTCAAAATATCTTTTGAAGAGAGTGTTTGTGAACCTTACGCATACCATAGTAACATGACTGGAGCTACCTTTCAATCATGTAAAAATGTAGAGCAATGGACAAAATTTCAAAGAGGCCGTATACTCTACAACGTACACGTACGTACGAATTCGCTATGTCTCAAGATGCCAAAAAAACAACTGTAAGTATCATGGAAACACTTATCAAAGAAGATAAGTCGCTCCTCAGTTTCCCAAAAGAAGGGGAAATCATTCAGGGAACTGTGATTGATAAGGAACCAGGACGAGTGTTTTTTGATATCGGCAGATTTGGTACAGGCATTATTTATGGACGGGAATTCATGAATGCCCTCCACATGGTCAAAAATTGTGTGGTGGGAGATAGTCTTTTCGTAAAGGTTACTACCGCTGATAACGATGAGGGGTTTGTTGAGCTTTCGCTCGAAGATGCAAGTCGGGAGATCACATGGGACGAACTCAAAAAGAAGGTGGAAACTGGCGAGACGTTGAGCGTGGTGATTACGAACTCAAATAAGGGGGGCCTCATTGCCAACATGAACGCCTTCCAGGCGTTCCTCCCCGTCTCACAGCTCGCCCCGCAGCACTATCCACGGGTAGAAGACGCCGACCCGCTGAAAATCGCTCAAGAATTGAGAAAATTTGTGGGGGAAAAGCTTGACGTTCGCATTATTGATGTTTCAAGCAGAGAGGGTAAAATTATCCTTTCAGAAAAACAGGCAACGTCCCAAGAAACACAAAAAGCGCTTGGCGAATTTGCTATAGGAGACGTGGTGGAGGGGAGCATTAACGGCGTGGTCGATTTTGGCGCGTTTATTAAATTCCCGGCAAAAACCGATCCGCAAATAGAGCTCGAGGGGCTCATCCACATCTCAGAACTTGATTGGCAAATCATCGAACATCCCTCACGCATCGTCTCGCCGGGGGATACGGTCCAGGCAAAAATCATTGATATCAAAGATGGAAAAATTTCTCTTTCCCTGAAGGCCCTCAAAGAAGATCCGTGGAAAAATGTAGAAAAAAAGTATAAAAAAGGCGATGTGATTCACGGACGCGTGGCGAAGCTTAATCCGTACGGCGCGTTTGTGGAGGTTGAAAAGTATATCCAAGGGCTTATTCATATTTCAGAATTTGGCTCCGACAAACGAATGAAAGAGACGCTCGAAGTTGGCAAGGAATACGATTTCAAGATCTATTCACTCGATCCCGAAGAGCATCGGATGACCCTCATTCTCGCAAAAACTGAAGAACCGGAAAATAGTTCTTCGGTAGCGGCTGCGTGATGCAAAAAAAGGACATACGCGCAGCAGCACACACATTCTGTCGAAAGGTATTGAC
>CAYJUQ010000001.1:33851-37118 GCA_964373425.1 uncultured Candidatus Saccharibacteria bacterium | reverse complement strand
GCTGGGGGGGAAGGATTCGAACCTTCGTGACGTGATTCAGAGTCACGTATCCTACCGTTAGATGACCCCCCAATAGTTTACTACTACCTACGCAAAGAAAAGGTGACCTACTGGGTCACCTTTTATTCTCCATTTCTTTTTCTACTTGGTCAAGAGCAAACATGTGGGCAAATGGTGAGAGCGGCTTTATGCCACTGTAGTGTCCATAGACCTCCAGGTAGCGCTTTTTGATTGTACGCCGTTTCGACCGGCCGAACTTCTTCACAAGAAATGCGATATCCAGTTCAACTTGCGTGCGCCTCACGCTCCATCCCTCCTTTCTAAATACGAAGATACTTTCTTACCGCTATGAAGCTTGAGATAATGCCAAGTCCAATCCCCACGAGGAATTCAAAAAGAAGAATCAAAAACCAATTCGTTTTCATGTAGGCAATGAGGTCAAGTCCGGGGATTGCAAGAGAAATTTTATATGAAAAAAGGATGAGAAAAATGAGCGTGAGGGTAAGGGTAATTGCCGCAGAGAACCCGCCAACGAGCCCACCTTGAATGAGAAACGGTGAACGGATGAACCAGTTGCTCGCTCCCACGAGTCGCATGATGAGAATCTCTTCTCGCTGGCTGTAGATCGCCATGCGGATCGCATTGAATGTAACCAGTACAGCTATAAGACCAAGGAGCATGGTAACCCCGAAGCCAACACGCTTTATCGCGGCGCTAATCGCAAAGAGTCTATTGATGAGGGACTGATTTTCACGGTAGTTCACCTTATCAATGAGCGGTTCAAAACGAGTGTCTTCGAGAAATGTTGTAATAGCCTGATACTGTGATGCCTGAAATGCCTTGACGTTAAGGGTTGCCTGAAGCGGATTATCCCCTACTTCCCGGATCGCTTGAAGGATTAACGGATCATCTTTATGGCGTTCTTTGAAGCGCTTGAGCGCCTCTTCACGGGAGGTATACTCAACGCTTTTTACCTCCGAAAATCTCTCAAGTTCCTCTCGAAGCGCAGTGATATCTTGCTCGTTCGCTGTGGTCTCAAAATAAACGCTGATATCAACTTTATCTTGAAGAATGGAGGCGATGTGCTCGGTTGCCACATTCACCCCAAGGACAAGCGTGATCACAAAAAGCATGAGCACCATAACGCTCACTGTTGCCCCGGAAAGCCAAAAATTTCTCCAAAAATTGAGCCAGCCGTATTTCGCAATGCGCGAAAGGCTTATAAACATAGAAATAACTATTGGCTATTGGCTACACAATATATTTTCCCTTCTTCTCATCAGCGATAATCTTCCCCTTTTCTATAGATATCACGCGGCGTTTGATGGTATCAATGATTTCTTTATCATGCGTCGCGAGGATCACGCTTGTGCCAAATTCGTTTATCTTCAAAAGAAGGTTGATGATATCCCATGTATGGAAATGGTCAAGGTTGCCTGTGGGTTCATCCGCAAGCACCACTTCGGGTCTATGAATTAAGGCACGGGCAATTGCAACCCGCTGCTTCTCGCCACCCGAGAGTTCGTGGGGGTAGTTTGCCGCTTTATCTTCAAGTCCCACGAGCCGAAGCACCTGCGGCACATCTTGCAGAATTTTCGCATCTTCCTCGCCAAGCACCTCAAGCGCGAACGCCGCGTTCTCATACGCGGTTTTAGTGGGGAGAAGCTTGAAATCCTGAAATACCACGCCAATTTTTCTTCGGAGATACGGGAGCTCGGCAGGTTTCATGACCGAAACCTCATCGTCGCCAAAAAACACCCGGCCTTCGGTTGGCTTCTCCTCGCCCGTGAGAATTTTGAGGATGGTTGATTTACCCGCTCCGGAACGACCGACGATTGCTATAAACTCTCCTGCTCCTATCTCAAAGGAAACATTATCGAGCGCGGTCGTTGAGGGAGGATATTTTTTTGTAACCTTTTGAAAACGAATCACGGTTGATTGAAAATTTACTCACGCGCAGTGAGGGGTTCACTAAGGAATCGGATCTCCGCCTCAATAAACATATCGAGGTTGCCGTCGAGCACCGCATCGGGGTTATGATTTTCCATACCCGTACGGAGATCCTTCACAAGCTTATAGGGGTGGAGGACGTATGATCTGATTTGACTCCCCCACTCGACTTTCTGCTTCTTGCCGCGAACGCGCGCAAGCTCTTTTTCTTTTTCCTGGAGTTTTAAAAGATAGAGTTTCGCGGCAAGCACCTTCATCGCACTTTCCTTGTTCTCGCCCTGAAGCCGCTCTGACTGACAGGCAACCGCAATGCCGGTAGGAATGTGGTGGATGCGTATCGCCGATTCACGGCGGTTCACGTACTGCCCTCCCGGTCCCGATGCACGGAAGGTGTCGAATCGGAGATCTTCAGGCCGTATTTCAATCTCCTCTTCGGAGGGATTGGGAACCTCCGGAACCACCTCAACGAGCGCAAAAGACGTGTGGCGAAGGCTTTGGCTCGAAAAGGGAGAGATACGAACAAGCCGATGCACGCCATACTCACCCTTGAGATACCCATACGCGTACTTCCCTTTCACTTCGAAGGTTACACTCTTCGTGCCGCCCCGGTCTCCAAAAGAGTGGTGGAGAAGCTTTGTTTCGTAGCCATGACTCTCGGCATAACGTTCGTACATGCGAAAGAGCATGGACGCCCAATCCTGCGCATCAACACCGCCAGCCCCTGAAGAAACGGTGAGCACTGCGCTTCCTTTATCATATTTTTCGGAAAGGAAAAGGGTGAACTCCGCTTTGGTAAAGACGCGTTCAAGTTCTTTTGCGCGTTCCTCGATTTCTTGAAGCGCGTCGGAGTCACTCGACGAAAGCTTCTTGAGTTCGATGAGCTCCCGTACCTCCTTTTCGAGTTTTTCCCAAAACACAATTTCTCCCTTGAAATCAGCAATTTCCTGATTTATTTTGCCCGCGCGTTTGGGATCGCTCCAAAAATTGGGGTCCTCTGTTTCTGCCTCGAGGTCCGAAACTCTATTTTTAAGGCGGGCTACGTCAAAGACGGTCTTTCGTTTTTAAGACCCGGTCTAAGAGTTCCTCAAGGTTGAGTATATGCTCTATCATAATGCATTCATATTACCCCATCACAAAGAAAAAGAAAAGATCGATTGCACAATCGATCTTTTCTCTCATTGGAACCAGCGGTCGGATTCGAACCGACGACCAACGCTTACGACCACGCACTTTTTATAAATCGGAGCCGAGGAGAGGGATCGAACCTCCAACCTGAGCTTTACGAAAGCCCTGCTCTGCCATTGAGCTACCTCGGCA
>CAYJUQ010000001.1:29022-33751 GCA_964373425.1 uncultured Candidatus Saccharibacteria bacterium | reverse complement strand
GAGCTACCTCGGCAACTGCTACTCCCATCATAAATCAAATAAAATATCGGGCAAGATGCCCGATATTAGATTTGACTCAAACGGCATTAGAGCCGCATGCCTCCACGAGAAGGACCATGTACTTTTTTAGGTCTATTTCCGTTGCGGTGTGTATCGATTACCACGTTTTGAACATGGATATGGGTAAACCCAAGCCCTCGCGGAGGAAACCAGGAAAGTTTCCCGCCGCAGCGATGCCGAATCTCACCACCTACTACGCTCACCGCGCGTGTGGGGGAAATAACATAATTGCCGTCTTTGTATTCCCCATCGGTAGTAATAATCTCAAAACATGATTTACACTGCGCATCAACTTCGATTTCTCGACGCATGTAAAAGATCACCTCGCTTTCTTTGATATTCAATCATAGCATACTCAGAGAAAAAGTCAACCCCCGCAAGGGTGATAATCACTTACGGGGGATTTCAATACAAATTTTAAAATTATTTATGTTGCGGTCTGTCCTTCGTGGTAATATTCGTACACTTCTTCAATGTCTTTATAGGCACCGCTCTCAATAAGATCCTTCGCGCGCTTTAATGCTTCGTAAAATCCGTCGCTCCAACCTCGCCCGTAACAACCGGGAGAATGACCTTCATGGTCTGGGCATGAAGGCGATGGGACTGCCGGTGATTCCTGTGCAATACGCCGTGCTATCTCATGGACATCATGTGGGGTGACTTCTTGATCACGATTCATTCGATTACTCTCCTTTCTCGCTAGGGGTAAATGCCGCGAATGGTAATTGCTTCCGCAACTCTGCCGATGCCGAGCATGTAGGCTGCCATCCGAAGATCAACATTCTTCTCTTGGCTAAAACGGAATACGTCACCAAACACACTGACCATGCGCTCAACCAAGCGCTTGTTAATTTCGTCTTCGGTCCAGAAGAATGACTGGAGGTCCTGCACCCACTCAAAGTAGGATACTACAACTCCGCCACCGTTGGCGAGCGTATCGGGGATGATCATGATGCCCTTCTCACTAAGAATCGTATCAGCTTCTGGAGTAAGGGGGCCATTTGCGCCCTCGGCGATAATTTTCGCCTTAAGGAACGGCGCATTCTTCATCGTGATAGATCCGCCAAGTGCCGCAGGGATAAATACTTCTGCGTCCATTCCTAAGAATTCGTTTTCGCCCACATTCGTGCCGCCGGGGAAATCAACCACACAGTCCGCTTTTTCCTTGTAGCGGATAAGGTCATTGATGTTAAGCCCACCCGGGTTTGTGGTTGCGCCTCGAGAATCAGAAACACCGACTACTTTCGCTCCTTTTTCAAAAAGGAGAAGGGCGACAACAGATCCCACATTCCCGAATCCTTGCACCAACACCCGCATATCCTTCGGATCCCATTGTTTCATTCGTAAGGCTTCAAGAACAACGCTCACGCATCCGCGTCCCGTCGCTTCTTTCCGACCGAGCGAACCGCCAATAGAGATTGGTTTACCGGTCACCACGCTCGGTACCGCGTACCCCATCTTCATGCTGTAGGTATCCATGATCCACGCCATGATTTGTTCATTGGTTCCCACGTCAGGAGCAGGGATATCCTTTTCCGGTCCAATGTCTGAAATGATCTCTGTTGTGTAACGCCTCGTGAGATGTTCAAGTTCCTTGCGAGATAGTTTTTTGGGATCGCAGACCACCGCGCCCTTGGCGCCCCCATACGGAAGGTTGAAGAGGGCGCACTTCCACGTCATACGCGTTGCAAGCTCCTTCACTTCGTCGAATGTCACATCCGGATGATAGCGAATACCGCCCTTTGCAGGACCGCGGGCAGTGGAGTGCCGCACACGGTAGCCTACAAACCGTCTCACGCTCCCATTATCCATCCTCACAGGGATGCTCACTTCAATGCATTTTTCCGGATACTTGCTTCGTTCACGAACCTCATCCGTCAATTGCAAAAGATCGGCCACCTTATCAAAATAGGCAAGAAGCCCCTCGTACCCTGATTGCGATTCATGCATAGCCATACACCTCCAGTATAATGATTCCTGCTAATTCCCGCTATTGTAAAAGTACTCTGTAAGAGCGAGTAACGGGGATTGAACCCGTGTATCTTGCTTGGGAAGCAAGCGCACTACCACTGTGCTATACTCGCAAAATTACTAATCCCCCGCTTATATCGAAATCGTATCGCTTCTTATGGGGGAAGTCAATGAAAAAGTCTCGCGGTAAAACGAGACTTTTTATGTGTGTTAATCAATAAGCTTGACTTGCCGACAGACGCGATCTTTGAAATCGCCGAACCCTTCTCTCATCGCCCTCCACATACCAGACCGCGGGAACTTAGCGATACCGATTGCCACAAGGACCAAAAACAAAAGAACCGACACGAGGATAACAGTCGCAAGGATGTCTGTGATGAGGGAAGAAATCAAAAAGAATATCAATACAGAGATAAAAGTAAAAACCCAAATGAGTACAAGGCTGCCAAATAATGTCTCGCTATTTTCTCGACATATCAGCTGCCACACCAGCCTCTTCGCCATGACTTTCCAGAGGAAGTAGTAGACGACTACCTTCACCGGAAAGAGTATGATCCCCAAAGAGAACCAAAGAACCTTGCCGGGAAGAGAATCCGCAACCCGATGGACTGTGGATTCTATGGCATGGCCCGCCCGCTCCAAGAATTTTTTGCCGCTTGGAGACTTGAGGTAATCGTTACCACGAAAGGTCCCTATGATGGTAACTATAGTCGCACACACTACACCAAGAGCGAGTACTACAATAACCCGGAACTCAACGAGAAGTACCGGATCAGCAAGCCAGAGCCCGATCGAAAGCCCGGCAAGAAGAGATGCGACAGTAAAACCGAGCGCAAATCCGAAGAGCCCTTCACTGATTCCCAGAAGGGACTTCCAAAAATCCCAGAGTACAAATTTCACGGTCTTAAACAAAAGAACCGGCAGAAAGAAGAGAAATGCTCCCCGGAGCTTGCATGTATCAATATTCTCGAGATCGCCGTACACAAACCGTACGAGCTTGACTGCAACTTCGCTGCGCCTGTGCACAATTTCTGCTTCCATGGAATACTCCTTTCATGAAAATTTGGATAGGCGGGAACACACGCTACATCCTTCCTCCTTCTCCTATTATTTTTCAACGTTCAAGATCACTTGATAGTATAGCAAAATGACTGCTGTTTGTCAATGGAACATAAAATTCAAAATTGCTTCTATAAAATTTGGCTTTTCCTCTCTGTCGTTCCCTACCGGCCCAACCCGCGGTTTCCCATCGGGAGAATTCGTCGATGTGGGAACCTCTTCGTCTAAAATAATCACTACGTTTTCTCCGGGCTTTTTGAGATTCAACCGTTCTCGCGCTTCGCGTTCAACCGCGGCATCCGTCTTGAAATACTCGATAAGGCTTCGCAACTCGCCATTCTTCCTCTCAAGATTCGTAATCTCTGCCTTAAGGCGATCGATGTTTTTCTCGCTCCGCCGCGCCTCGCCCATCTCACGAATGAGGCCGGCGGCTACCCACAGCAAAAACATAAAAAAGAGAAGGAGAAAGAATCTTCGCCGTATGCGCGAAGAGAAACCCAGCAAGGGACTCATCTTTTTTGGTATGTTGTTGCGGTATTTCCTCATACGTATTAGAATAGAAATGCAATGGAGAGTAAGTTTTTCAAAAAAATAGCGAAGGCGGTGTGGACCGTAACGGTGATTCTTGTCGCGCTGAGTATGGTTGTATTTCTTTTAATTCCCGTGTTCGGGTAGACTGCCTATCCTTTCAGCACGTTTAAAAACACATCTTGCGGAATCGTAATTTCTCCAATTGCCTTCATTTTCTTTTTACCTTTCTTTTGCTTCTCAAGCAATTTACGCTTCCGCGTGTAGTCGCCGCCGTAAAGTCCCGCGATCACATCCTTTCGCAGGGCTTTTTTGTCTTCACGCGCAATAATCTTCCCTCCAAATGCGGCTTGGATGGAGAGCGCAAACTGTTGCGGCGGAAGCACCTCTTTTAGTTTTTCAACAATTCTCTTCCCCTCTTCGTGGGCAGAGGCGCGCGCCACAATCCGCGTGAAGGCCTCAACCGGTTTCCCCGCAAGAAGCACGGTAAGTTTCCCGAGGTCGCTTTGGCGGAACTCAAAAAGCAGCTCGTAGTTAAGCGATGCGTAGCCCGATGTCACGCTTTTCAAATGATCAAAAAATCCCTTGATCACTTCGGCAAGGGGTGCGAAATGTGCAATGAGGATTTTATCCTTTCCGAGGTATTGAATATCGCCAAACTCTCCCCGCATGGTACGGAGAAGCTCTTGGACGGCGCCGAGGAACCTCTGGGGGCTTAAAATTTCAAGTTTAACCCATGGTTCGAAAACAGCGATTTTCTCCTCGTCTGGAAGTTCTGCAGGGGAACGAACGATAAACTCGGTCCCATCGCTCTCTCGTCTTACTTTATAGAGCACGGTGGGAGTGGTGATCACAAGCGAAAGGCCAAACTCGCGCTTCAGTCGCTCGGAAATAATCTCCATGTGGAGCATCCCGAGAAAACCACATCGAAATCCACGGCCGAGCGCAGGAGAAAATTCATCCTCAAAAGAAAGTGACGCATCTTGAAGTTTCAATTTTTTTAGCGCCTCTTTCAATAACTCATAATCTTCTCCTCGTTCCGTATAGAAACTCGCAAATACCATAGGCTTTGGTTCCTTGTATCCGGGTAACGGATGAATCTTGAATCTTG
>CAYJUQ010000001.1:19942-28922 GCA_964373425.1 uncultured Candidatus Saccharibacteria bacterium | reverse complement strand
GAATCTTGAATCTTGAATGCGGTAACTGTTTCTCCTACCCTCACTTTTTCTGCTTCTTTGATTCCTGTTGCGATGTACCCGATCTCACCCGCGCTAAGTTTTTCAATTGGAAAGAGTTCTGGTTTAAATATCCCGGTTTCTAACGCCTCTGCCTCGATATGCTGGTTCAAAAGCTCGAGCGCCTCGCCTTTCCTGATCCCACCGTCGAAGAGTCGGACATAAGCGATCACGCCTTTATACGTATCGAACAGGGAGTCAAAGACAAGCGCACGGAGGGGTGCATCAATGCGACCTCCTCGGGGGGATGGTACACGCCTGACCACTGTATCGAGTAGTTCTCGAACGCCCTCCCCATTCTTTGCGGATATTTCCAGAATCTCGTCCGAATCTACCTCAAGAAGATTCACAATTTCTTCTCTCGCCTCATCAACGCGCGCGGCTTCAAGATCAATTTTATTGATGACGGGAATGATAGTAAGACCCTGCTCCCTTGCAAGATGAAGGTTGGTGAGCGTCTGGGCCTCGACCCCTTGTGTTGCATCAACGAGAAGTATCGCGCCCTCAACCGCGACGAGCGCCCGGGAAACTTCGTAAGAGAAATCGATGTGGCCCGGGGTATCAATCAAATTCAACACCACGCCGTTCCACATCATCCTCACCGGCTGCATTTTAATGGTGATCCCGCGCTCCCGCTCAAGTTCCATCTGATCGAGATATTGCTCGCGCATTTTTGACTTCGCTACCGTCCCCGTCAATTCCAAAAACCGATCGGCTAAGGTCGATTTTCCATGGTCAATATGCGCGATGATACAGAAATTACGGATATTTTGCATATCCTCACTTTATACTGAATACTCTACGAACCATAATCCTTAAAATCCCAATGATAGTAAATAGTTCCGGGCTCTTTAAAAGCCAGCTTAAAAACACGAATGCGATAACCCCGGAAGAAAAAGCGAGTACGGTCCAGAAAAATACGCCCATAAAACGGGTCGTATCGAAAAAGATCGAGGAAACAATAAGTACGTTATGCGCAATAACGCCGCTAAGCACGGAGGCGAGCACCGTCTTCGCTCCCGAACCCACAATTTCAGCCATATTGAAAACGCCCAACCGCTTATAGAGCACTAGGAAAAGGAGTATAAAGTTAAGAATTGAGGCAAGTGAGAATGCAAGCGGCAGACCAATGACCGACACGGTGCCCAGATCCGCAACGTCGAAAAGATGTTTTATCACAGCGGAAAAGGCGCTCGAAAAAGAAAAAGCCCATAGAAATAAAAAGCTTAATACAATATTGGAAGCAATACTCACCATGCTTATTATCACAGGTGTACGCGTATCGTGAAAAGAATAAAAAGATTTTGAAAGGAGCGGGATTTGGGCTTGGGCAAAAATACTCAATGCAAAAATACCAAGCGACGCTGCGGTAAGCCGCGTGTCTTCCCAACTAAACTGCCCCGTGCCTAAAATAAGGCGGACGATTTGCGCACGAAACAATAAAGTGAATACTCCGATGGGGAAAACGAGAAAGAAAATAGTACGGAAGGTGCTCGAGAAGGTTCGCCTGAAGGCTTCAAGTTCATTTTTCACAAAGCGCCTTGAGAGCTCGGGGAACGCAGCGGTTGCAAAAGAAATACCGATGATGCCAATGGGAAAATACTGAAGGTTATTCGCGAAGTTAAAAACCGCGATACTCCCCGCACTCAATGTTGATGCGAGCGCGGTAATCACGATAAGGTTTGTGTGGTACGCCGCAAGGCCAATGATTCGTGGGATCGCGAGTTTCACTACCTTTTGGATACCCTGATGAGCGAAATTCACAAAAAAATGATACTGAAAACCAAGGGAAATGGTGCCTGGAACCTGGATGAGCAATTGGAGAAGCGCTCCGAGAAGCACCCCCCACGTAAGCCCAACAACTGCAGGATACCCGAACCGAGGCGCAACCCCGGTGAGCACCACTGCGCCAAAGATAATCCCGAGGTTATAGAAAATCGGGGCAAGGCCGTATGCGAGAAACCTGCGGAATCCTTGAAGCACCCCCCCGAATACGCTCCCAATACCAAAAAGCAGGGGGCTTACAAACATGAGACGCGTGAGAAAAATGGTGAGCTCCCTTTTTTCTCCTTCAAAACCCGGCGCGATAAACTGCAAAAGAAATGGGGTAAAGAGAATAAAAATAAGCGATAAGATGGTAAGGATGAGAAAAATAAGCGTGAGGAGATTGCTTACGAAATCCCATGCCTCGTCTTTGTTCTTCACAAGGTATTCGGAAAATACAGGAATGAATACTGACGAGATCGCACCCATGATGATGATACTGTATATGGTGTCGGGAATGCGAAATGCCGCGTAATACATGTCAAGCTCGTCTCCTGCACCAAATTTCCCCGCAAGGATTCTATCCCGCAAGACCCCAAGCACGCGGCTCAAAAGAGCGGAGCTTGCCAAAATAAAAGCGGCGGAGGTGATGCTCCGTGCGCTTCCGTTGAAAATACCGTTCACAAAACCATTCATGAGTGTCGTGAAGGAACGCTTTTATTCCTTGGTCACAATATGGATTTGACCCCGATGATGAAGCCTCGGTACGTTCTACTCTTCCGTGTCTCCGAACACGGAGGTTCGAGATAATCAACCATCAATCCATATAATCAGCGTTCGCCTCGCCTCGCCAAAGCTTCGGCGAAGCGCGGGTCGGAAATACAAAGAAAATCTTTGTATTTCACTCGCTCACTTGATTATAAACCCTGCGGTAATGTCTTCGTGTAACTCTTTGGTGAGCCGAAGCGTACCTGCAGCTTCCGTGAGTTCCCTTTCCGGGTACCTCCAGATCATCCGCAGGGACGAAGGGAGGGACACCAGTAGTTTTACTGAGGGGCTCGCACCCGGCTGTTTCTGTATGTAGATGCTGTAGCTCTCCTCTTTTGCGCCGAGCTTCAATTGAAAGGGAAGTTTGTATCGATACGTTACCACCGCAGATTCTCCCGGACTTACAAACACCCAATTCCCAAAGACAGTCTTCCCGGACTCTTCAAAAATGTGTGTGCCGCTCTCTGGGTCAACCCGCAACGTCCCCTCGATTTCTTCTAGATCCTGGTCAAGGCCAAACTTACGCTCTTTGTAGTTAATCGGGGGTTTGTATTCCTCAACCGTATGCCCAGATACTCCAAGAAGCTCCGACCCCCGCGGTACGTAGACGCGTAGATAATCTTTGTTCACTTTATTGTAAAACGGGAGCGTGCCGCCGCGATGTTCGCGAATAATCGTAAGGGTGTTCACCACGCTTCCGTCTGTACCAATTTCAACGCTCAAGGTGAGTTCCTCATCAATTACCCGATCGGTTTTAAACCCATTGATGTTAGAATGCACCACCGCCATATAATCCTTCGGCGCGCTCACCACCTCCCCGCCCCATCCTTCCTTCAAAATAAGTTCCTGAACCCGTGGATCGCGGGAAAAGAGAAGAATGTCTTTACGGTTTAGGGCGTCGAGAAACACCTCGCCAATATGTGTTGGGCTCTCCGAAGAGATGGCAGTGAGGCGCCCAAGAAGAAGCGGCGCAAGTTCTTCCAGCACGCTCTTTGGTTGATTAAGATCGGTATCGTAGGTAAGCTCGATCTTTTCCTGTAATGTGTCGATCGCATTCTCTTGGGTAATAGTAAGGTTATGCCCCGGAAGTTCAATGGGGCCGGTCACCCCAAGGAGTCGCTCAAGGACGTACGCGTTCACCGCAATCACACCATCGGGTGTATCACCTCCGGCCTTCTCAAAAAACCAAGAGATTTTTTTCGCCGATGTGGGAAAATCGAGGAACCAATTCGCATCGTGGGTGCTCCACGCGGTACTGATACTCTGGATGGGGCGCGGCGGCACCACCATAGTATAGAGCTGACCATCAAGATTAAACACATCATCAACGCTAAATTCACGAATCACACCGCGATCAATCTTCACTATTCCATACGATCCGATAAAACCTCCGGTTGGGCGAAGTTCACTTGGGTTTTGAAAAACAAGAAGGTAGAGTCGTGGATTATCATGCCCAAGAAAAGCAAGGAAGGTATCGGAATAAGCCAAAAAGGTTTCAAGCCCGGCTTCAAGCTCGGGAAGCACCGCTTTAAGTCGTACGGCTTGGCCCCTCGCCTCTTGTGGGAGATCCTCCGGGTCAAGGCCTGCGAGTGATTCGTTTACCTTTTTGAGTTCATTGCGCCCGGTTTCGAAATGACTGCGGGCCTTGAGGAACGCATCGGTAGGATAGGTACCTCGCTCGGATGCAAGGAATAAGGAAGCGAGCGATACGGTCTTGAATTCACCAATCCCCGCACTAATTGCTTCTCCCGCACGCGCGAGCGCCTCGCCTGTTTCTAGAAGATCGTTGGCTTCGGAAAATGGCGTATCGAAAGGGAAGAAGCTTGAAATCTCGAAGAGAATGTTTGCTGTTCCCCCAATCGTAAACCTCACCTTTTTAAAATTTTCGAGGGAACGCGAAAAATACCGCTCGGCGTCGGTAAAATTCTTCTCGCCAAGCGCATCTTTCGCATGGTTTAAATCTTCATAGGCAATGAGTCCTTGACGCATCGCGTTCTCCTTCGTATCGCGTACCTCACGAAAAAGAAACGTGCCCGAAAGTAACAGAGTAGAAAGGAAGAGGATGAATGCGGCACCCTTGACGAAGTACGAAGAAGTAATGGGGAGACGGTTGAGTATTGAGAAGGAACGGGAAATTTGGGAAAAGAGTTGGATACTATCAAAGAATTTCTGCGGGAAAAGCGGAGAAGGCCCTTGTGTGATTTTCACCACGCGCCCGGGGAGTGATTCGGAAGAAGATTGGTGTAATAAATCTTCAAATTCTTTTTCATGAAACCGATGAGGTATTCCTTTTAACGTTCCGGCATTGGGCGGCGATACATCTTCCCACCGTTCGAGTTCCCGTAACACATCTTCACGCTTAGGGAAAAGATCAATTATTGGCTTTATATTGGATTCTGTCCTTCGTTCTCGCTTGGGAGTAATTTTGTGGGTGGGACGACTCTCCCGGATCACCACTCCACCCTTTCGAAGATTCACCTGCCATTCCAGTTTTAAAATTCGTACAAAATCAATTTTCCCGTCTTTTACGGGCCTGATGTCAAAAAGTGCGGTGATAATATTTTGTCTCTTGACTATGGGCATCGTGGTATTAGAGATCATCTAAAAACCCCTTATACTAGTGCAATTGCGCAATTTCGCTACAAAACGCGAAGTTCTTAGATGACCCAATAGTCATATTATACCATGCGGTGAAGCACTTCCTCGTAAACGCGAAGTGTTTCCCTGGCGCACGATTCCCAACTGTACCGTTTCACGCGTTCAAATCCAGAAGCGATACATTCTTCACGGAGCGGCACGTGGCGCAGGACACACCACATTTTCCGCGCCATATCGTCCGGATCTTGTGGATCAAAATATACCGCAGCCCTGCCGAGTACTTCACGAAGCGCGGGGATGTATGAAGCGGCAACGGGGGTACCAAGGCTTGCGGCTTCAAGGCCAATAAATCCAAATCCCTCACGAAATGAGGGAATTACAAGGAGCGATGCGGCTTGGTAGAAGCGGGTGAGTTCTCCCTCGGGAATGAATCCGGGACGAATTATCTCTTTTTCAAGATTCAAACTTTCCCACGTTGCGCGCACCTCGGAAAAATGCGGATCTTCTGCGCCGCCAAGGACCAAAGAAATATCAAGGCCATAGCGAGTTCGTAAAATATGAAACGCCCTGACGAGTCCCACAAGATTTTTGTGCCCACGCCATACGCCCACGTAAAAAAGGAAGGGTTTGGTAATACCGTATTTTGTACGAATATCATTTTGATTTTCTTGCATCATTAGTGGTTTAACTCCTTCATGAATCACTTCGATTTTTGCTTCTCGAACGGCATGGTATCTCAAGATATCATCTTTCGTGGCGTGGGAAACCGCGATGACTCTTGATGCTTTTCTCAGCACTCCCGAAAATACGGTACGAAACCCAAACTTCCGCAAGGAAGAATCCATTTTATGGCCGGGGAAAAATCTGGGGGTGAGGTCATGAATCGTAACCACCATCTTTCCGGGCCAGAGGAGTGGCGCATTGAAATGAGGAAAATGCATGAGGTCAACCCGTTCTCTTAAAAATTCGAGGGGGAGACGGTACTGTTCCCGCCAGCTATACCATGGGCTTACCACCCGAACTTTTTTCACATTGGGTGGAGCAATGTAATGCGTGTATGCGGGATCCAAAAGAAAGAGAACGTAACGATTCTTTTTGTCGATCGCAAAGATATTCCGGGTAAGCTCTTGGATGTACGTTCCAATACCGGTCTGCTCCGGACCGTACATGCGACCGTCAATGCCGATCGTATATTGATGTTGTGCCGCTTGACGTGCTGACATGGTTTTACTATAAAAGATGAAGTACGTTAAAAAGGAGGTTACCTATGAACTGGAGGCAAGGATTCCTAAGACTGTTTGTAATGGTTGCATTCCTGCTGATTGGCGCGAATGTCTTGACCCTCGTTGAGGTACTTGTTGGCCTTCCCTATACGGGATTTGCGGGATTTGTTCTTTGGGTTGCAAACTTCGCGGCCGTAATCTATCTTTGGGTTAAAGTGGTAGAACCACGGTTATTTAGTCGGTAGTGATCCTCCGCCAAACCGCAACATATGTTGCGGTTTTTTCATTGAAGGAGAACGTGTAATGTTTCTTCCGCGCATCGCTCCCATGAAAACCGCTTCACATGTGCAAACCCTTTCTCAATATAATGATTCCGCAAATCTTCGTCCCGAAGCATCGTCTCTATTGCCCATGCGATCTCATCGATATTCGAAGGATCAACCATAAGGCCGGCTTCACCCACTACTTCTGGGAATGAGGAGGTATTCGAGGTAATTACCGGGGTGCCTGCCGCCATTGCTTCAAGCGGAGGGAACCCGAACCCCTCAAAAAAGCTTGGGTATACGAAGAGTCGTGCAAGTCTATAAAGATGGAGTTTATGCGCCTCCTCGACAAAATCGGTAAAGATGATCTCGTCCGCATATTTTGTACGACGCGCTTCTTTTAGAACATCTTTGTAGAGCCACCCTCTTCTTCCAGCGATCACAAGTTTTACCTCATGGAATGCGGGGTTTCGATCCTTAAAGAGCGTAAATGCCTGCAGGAGACCAATAACGTTCTTCCTTGGTTCAATGGTGCCGAAATAGAGAATAAACACATCGGGAAGGTGGTAGGTACGCTTCACCATGGCTTTCGCATCTTGATCGTCCTCGCTCACGGGAGGAGAAGTAATACCGGAATGTATTACCGTTATCTTCGCGGGATCGATATTGTAGATATTCACGAGGTCTTCTTTTGTGGAGTGCGAAACGGCAATGAGGTGGTCTGCGTCTTGCGCCTGTTGTTTAGGATTCATAAAGGTGTGCCATACATTTTTCTCCCAGGAAAAAAATTCGGGGAAGCGCTCAAATGAGAGATCGTGGAACGTGAGCACCCGCCTCACATGGCGCGAAAGAGGGGTAAGAAGGAAATGCGGGCTAAAGAACACGTCGCATCCATCAAGAAGCCTATCAACTCTGATACAGTTTGTAACTTTAAAGGTGCTGTCAAGTAATTTATTGGGTAGAGAGAATGTCTTTGTTTCTACATTTTCGTAGTCCTTGCATGGAAGGCTGATGCTTCCTCCTCTCATAGAATTAGAGAAAAACTTAAAAAAGAGGCGCGGATCGAGCTTTACGAGATGCTCGAGAAGATGAAATACATACTCCTCGATGCCGGTTCGGCTGCCACGCGAGAAAAGCCGTAGATCAACACCTACTACCCTTGGTTTTAGTGATAGTTCCATTATGGTTGGAGGTGAATCGTTTGGAGGGTAGATTCCCTTTTTGGGTCAAGGCCAGATCTCGTCTCTTGAAATTCCTTGAGAGAAGCTGCAACAAAGTTTGTTATTTTTGACTTAAATATTTCTACATCGAAGGTCTCGGCGTGCTTCCGAATGCGTGTGGGATCAAAATCGCGCGCATTAAATGCGTGGAGCGCATGAATGAGTGATGATTCGGTCTGGTCGTTGAAAAAAATTCCCGTCTCTCCTTCTCTCACGGTTTCAAGCGCTCCACCCGCGCGGCACGCAATGACGGGTTTCCCCGCTGCCATCGCCTCAACCGCGGTGATCCCGAAATCCTCTTCCTGTGGGAAGATGAATGCGATACATCTTGCATAATAGTCGCGAAGTCTCTTATCAGACACCTTACCGATAAACTCTATGTTCTTTCGTGCGATTTTCTTAAGATGGGGGAGCTCCGGCCCTCCGCCTACAATTTTGAGCGGCCACCCGAGCGTATTGAAGACGCGCACCGCGAGATCAAACTTTTTATACGCCGAGAGCCTTCCTACCATCAAGAAGTAGCCTTCGGATGCTTCGTGTGTAAAAATCTTTGTATGCACCGGTGGGTAGATAACCTTAGCGTCAACACTGTAATATTTTTTCATTCGTTCTCGCACAAACTCGGAATTGGTAATGAAACGATCAACCCGGAGCGCTGCTTCATGGTCCCACATACGGATATAGTTCATAAAGAATGGTACAAAAAACGTGACAGGACCCGGATAGCCAAATTCCTCGATGTATCGGTGGCTATCGTCCCAGGCGTAGCGCGGGGGGGTGTGACAGTATGAGATGTGAAGCGTTGCTGGTTTTGTAATGATGCCCTTCGCAAAACTTGCAGAATCTGAAAGCACGACATCATACGCCGAGAGATCAAACTGCTCAACCGCAAAAGGCATTAAAAGTGGAAACAGTCGGTGGTGAGACCGACTGAAAGGAATCTTCTGAAGGAATGAGGTGTGAATGGTGCGCCCTTCAAACGCTCTCCCCGTTAATTTTGCGTCATAGACGGTAGTGTAGATTGGCGCGTGGGGATAGAGATGACAAAACGCCTCCAAAACTCTCTCTGCTCCACCGTATTGATTCA
>CAYJUQ010000001.1:0-19842 GCA_964373425.1 uncultured Candidatus Saccharibacteria bacterium | reverse complement strand
CTCTGCTCCACCGTATTGATTCAGGTAATCATGTACAAGGGCAATACGCATGAAAAATTAAGGGATTATTTAATTTTGTGTTTTTTAAAAAGTACAGTAAATGGTGTTTTCAAAAGAATAATAACGTCAAGAATAAGCGACCAGTTTTCGATATAAAATGCATCGAAACGAATTTCATCTTCAAAATCGAGGTCTGACCGACCTGAAATTTGCGCAAGACCGGTAATGCCCGGTTTTACGTCAAACACTTTTTTGTGGCGACGTTCATACTTTTCCACTTCTTTGGGCATGTGCGGGCGCGGCCCCACAAGGCTCATTTCGCCCTTCAAAACATTCAAAAATTGAGGCAGTTCATCAAGACTCGTTTTCTCAAGAAATCTCCCCAGTCGAGTTCTTCGGGGATCATCCATAATTTTAAATACTGGCCCCTCGCGCTTACTCTGGGACCCGACAAGCGCATCTTCGTAAACACTCGCTTTTTTATACGGATCATATTCTGGACCCGTACAGTACTCACGCTTCATGGAACGAAACTTATAGAGCGTAAAAATCTTTCTCCGTGGTCCTACGCGCTCGTTTTTATAAATAATAGGACCGGGGGAATCAAGCCCGATGGCAAGCGCAACCAACGCCATAAGGGGCGCAAAGATCAAGATCCCTGCCACGCTTCCCAGAAGATCAATAAGACGTTTCGCAATCTTCCCCCACCCTTCAAGCGGAGTACGCTTTAACTCAATAATAGGTATGTCGCTGATGGGAGTAACGCGAGTATGGGCGGTAAGCGTTTGGAACACATTTGGTGCAAATTTAAAGATAAGTTGGTGTTCCTCACAAAGATGGATAAGATCTATAATTTGCTCTCTTGGCCAGTCAAACCGTGAAAGAATCACTTCATCAATTTGCGGATTCCCCACTGCTTCACGAATGCGTGCAAGATCAAGGGTAGGAAGATGCTTGACAATCCGATACCCAAGCGACGGTTCACGCTCGATACGTTCAACAAGCGTATGCGCAAGATGATCATCACCGACAACAAGCACCCGATGCACTCCAAGATGAAACCCCGCAACAAGCCATCCTTGAATAATACGGAGGAATATCCGCCCCACGGTAACAAAAATAATCGCGAGAGGCCATGCGGCAAGAATAATGAAACGGGAATCGAATTGATAAATAGTGATGAAAAGGTAGGTGATGATGGAAAGCACGCCGAATGAACTTGCAATTGTGATTGACAAAAACTCATCAAAAAAAGTTTGACGTCGAACACGGTAAAGCCCCGAGAGTGCAAAAATAAATACGCCCCAAAGGCTTATGATAAACACGAGGGGCATATAACGCAGAAGTGGCAGATTTACCTCAAAGAACACGGGTCGGATCTCACGCACAAGGGGGCTTACACGCAAAAGGTACGCAGAAATACCCGCTGCAATAAACATAAGGTAATCAATCGGCACCTTGAGGAGCGCAAAAATGAGATCTGCTCGTTTCATACTACAGCTGGTATTGTAGGTAGAAATGGCTAAAAAATCAATTGTGCTTGACTTGATGGGTTAAAGTGACTATTATGCACACAGTTCATTTTACGCCAGACGAGGAGGTGACACCGAAATGAGTGTAGAGAGTCTTCAAGAGTCTTGTCCACATGTCTGTAGATGTACATGCCATAAAACACCGTATGGAGGAAAAACATATCATGCTATCGCCTGCTGTTCTTCATGTAACCTCTGTGGGAGAAAAATAAGGTCAGGACTTTCTGAATATCATCGAGAAACGTGTCATAAAAATGAAAAAAAATAGTGTGTTCCTGACGCAAGTTACCACAGAAGATCTTATCTTTTCTTATTAAAAAATCCCAACATGTTGGGATTTTTTAATGTCTCAGTAAGTCTGTAAGCCGAATTCTGTTCCTGCACCTTCTTCGAGAGTGCAGGAGATGGTTATCTATCTAGCCCCTTGATTACTCTCGGGGTCGAGCCCCCGCACTCAAAAAGGACAGTGGCTTCAGCTTTCGATGAAAATCTTCGTACTGACGAGAGTGACATGTGCTTTGAAAATATCTCTCTCAGTTGGTTTTATCGCCACTGGAAGAAACGGTCCTTTTTGAGTGCGGGGTTGCACCGGGAAGGGTTTACCACTCGACTCTGTTACCATAGCCGGGAAGGGATTCTTAGGCCCCTACTTTTCACCTATTGCTTTGATCGCCTCCCGAACCTTTAGGGTTCAAGCTGCGATAATTAGCGGTATGGTCTCTGTGACACTTTCCCTAGACTTCTCCCGACGTTACATCGGGATTATATCTGGCCGCCGTTAACGGCTTCCCATATTCGATGCTACCATCGAATGGTGTTCGGACTTTCCTCCCCCCACTCAGCAAGCACTGGTGCCATTGGCACTAGATTGCCTAGCAGTGCTTGCTGAGTGGGGGGCAACCACCCGACTTACTGAGATACATGTATGATACCATAAAAAATGGGGGTGTCAAAAAAACAAAATCCCTCCGATTATGATCGGGGGGATTTTTTGTTACGCCCACTGGTAGACGAAATTGAATGATTCAAACCAGGAATTAAGCTTTACAAGATTATCCGTGAAGATAAGCCATCCAAGGACGACGAGCGCTGCGCCGTTTATGACTTCTATTACCCGCCCGAAGCGAGCGAGTTTCCGGAAAAGCTTCCCCACGAAATTAATCGCGAGGGCGCTTGCAAGAAACGGCACCGCAAGTCCAAGCGAAAAGATGCTCAGCAGCACGGTTCCTTCCTTCACCGTAGCGGAATCATACGCAAGAGAGAGGACTGCGCCAAGCGTGGGGCCAATACACGGGCTCCACGCAAGCGAAAAAGAAACTCCCAGAATAAACGAGAAGAAGTACCCCCCTCGATTTGCAAAAGATACAGGCACAATCTTCACATCACGGTAAAACCAGCTAAGGAATGGGACGAATCGCACAAGGTAGGGACCAATAAGAAGCATCACACCGAAAAGGCCGAGAAGTACGCCGACTACCTTTCGTACAATTGGCATGTAATCGGTGATGAGCGACCCCACCGCCCCTACGGATGCACCGAGCGCGATAAACACTACTGAAAATCCAATAACGAAGAGTATTGCGTTAAGAAGAGTGTACCACCGTTTCGCTCCGCTCTTTACCGAAACTTTTGTAAGGTAGCCGACATAAGCGGGGATTAATGGGAGAAAACACGGCGTAAAGAACGCGACAAACCCCGCAAGAAATGCGATGGGCCACGCGACATCAACAGCTATCGAATCCATGCCACACGTCCTTTAGGAAAGAACCTACTTATCAAGAAGAAATTCTATGAAGCTTTGCACCTGTGGAGAATTCCAGTCACGAGAACCAATCTGGACGGCACGGATGACTCCATCCCGGTCAAGAATGTAGGTGGTGGGAATCACACGAATTCCTCCATAGAGCCCCTTGATAGTACCGTCATCGAGGACTGATGGGAACGTAAGGTTGAGCGATTCCATAAAACGGGTTACCGTCTCACGGGATTCTCTCATATCTATGCCAAGCACGAGAAAACCTTCGGCCTTATACCGATTATAGAGAGATTCAAGCGACGGCATCTCAATCCTGCACGGTCCGCACCAGCTTGCCCAGAAATTGAGAAGCACTACCCGACCTCGAAGATCGGAAAGTTTGATGGGGAGCGCGGACTCATCCCAATTTACCGCTTCTTCGGCAACAAAATCTGGAGCGAGATCTCCAACCTTAATACCGACTGTTAGATCAGGAGTAGATTCCTCTGTGGCTGTCGGAGAAGGTGAAGTGCTATCACCGCTCCTGCCACAGGCAACGAGAAACACGCTCAACGAACCGACTGCAAAAAGAATGCAGATTTTCCGAAACATCTCTCCCTCCTTCAATTTTCAAAAAACTTGCTGATGGCGCATCGTAACATGGCTAAAACCCATCGTCAACTGGAGGAAAGGAAAATCCCGATGAGAATCGGGATTTTAAAATGGTTTGAATTTAGATTGACCAGCCGGGCTCCCGGCCAAGATGAAGCTCGCAGACAACACAAAAGTAATCATCGGGACCGAACGCGCTCCGGGCAACTCGTTTAATTTCGTCATTTACCGCACCGCAATCCGCGCACTCATAGCTTCTCTTCGGATAGGGAGCTTCTTTTTCTTCATATTCCAGTACGCACTCTGAACAGACAAAAAGGCAGAGCCGCTTCCCGGTAATCTCTTTACTTCCTTCGATTGCCTCCGCGATATTAAATCTAGCGTTGGGGTGGCGAAGACAACGCAAATCATTAACTGTTGCAACCACAATCCCGAGGTCTCGCGCAATGTCCCGTTTTCTCACACGGATGAGATACTCGAGATGTTCAATGCCCATTTCATGGGTTTTAATCTCGCCTTGCAAACCACTAATCATTGTTTTCGATACATTAATTCGTGAGGTACATTCATCTATTCGGGAATCGCTTTCACACCGCTTCCTTAATTCTTCTCGTAAATCTTGGGGATCCGACATTATGGGCCCTCCTTTTTTCAAAGTACGAAATTGGTGAATTTATCATAACGGACAGAAACAATGTGTCAAGCCTTGTACGGGGACTAAAATAGAGTTGATTCTTTTTTGTTAAGGGTTTGGTTCACAAGCCGATCCGCATCCTGATTTTTCTCTCTTGGAATGTGTATGAAAGTAATCGGCCCGAAATCAATTTTGAGATTCCAGATGGTAATAAAAAGCGGAATAATCTTTGGGTCTTCGATTTTGTATGCTCCGTTGAGCTGTCTCTCCAATAGCTCGCTATCCATTCTCACTTCAATTGACGTTGTCTTCAGTTGTTTCTTCCCTAAAAGAAGCTTCACTTTCTTGAGCGCAAAAATAACCGCCTGATATTCAGCCTCATTGTTGGTAAGATGGTCACCGAGGTACTCGCCGTATTCTTTGATAATATTCCCGCGCTCATCAGTAATCACCACGCCAATCGCCGAAGGGCCGGGATTCCCTCGTGAACCTCCATCTGTGTAGATAATAAGTTTTTGATGTGTGAATTGCTTCGTGATCATAGACGAATAACCATAAATGATTCTGCATGGGTGTAGTGCTTCGATTTTCTCCCTACGGTGCGAGCAAGAGAACGAACCCATTTCGGCATGGTCTTGCTATCGGCTATCTGGCTTCGGTGCGATCGCAGTGCCTCAATTTTAGAATCGAGTGTACTCTTCACATTTTCAAAGTAGTTCGGTTCATCAAAATTCACAAGAAATAGATATTCAACGCAGTGTGCGGGCCCCGCATCGGGTACGCAGAGTTGATCGGGCGAGAGCGGGTAGACCGCATCAATGGTAATCTCGCCAACTGCACGATGATCGAGATGGTGCACGAAATTTCGAAACGTAGAATAGTAACGTGACGGATCAAGTCCCATCACCACGTCAGGTTTTAACTTCCGGATAAGCCGCACAAGCTTTTTCTTCGCGGCAAGATTCGGGATGAGTTCACAGTCGTTGTATCCAAAAAAGAACACGTCTTTTACTCCTAATACTTTAATGGCGGCACGTTCTTCTTTTTTTCGGATTGAAACAAGCTCCCTCGGGGTTAAATTTCTGTTCCCGGCATTGCCTTTATTCCCATTGGTATACACTACATAATAGACCGTTGCACCGGCTTTTACCGCTTTCGCAATGGTCGCGCCGGCAGCAAAATCTAAATCATCGGGGTGCGCATTCACACCAAGTACAATTTTATTTTTCCAGGAAAATGATTTCATGGTCGTTTTAAATCAAGAACTCTCAACCGTAATTCCCGCATGCCGTTCCATTCCTCGGCTCTCAACTCGAACACCACATCAATGGTATCTCCTATATGCAAATCCTTTATGGTACCATTTGATCCGCTATTGAAATAAATAGCGCGGAACACTTTATTGGATGCCTCATGGCGCAATGAGAGCTGAAGATGTTTCCCGTCTTGCCCCACAAAACGTAGCTCTCGAACCGCAAGGCCCCTTGCGAGAAAAAGCGGTTTTGAATTCTCTTCGCCAAATGGTGCAAACTTCTCGAGCTCTCCATAGACATCCCATGAGATATCATCCGCCTCAATTTCAGCATCTACCTCAAGCGTTGGCACCATATTCATCTGAAAAAGATGCGCTTCCGTATATTGAAGGAGGCGGGCACGAAATTCTTCAATGTGCTTTGTGGGAACGGTAAATCCTCCTGCCTGCTGGTGCCCGCCAAAATCCTTAAGAATATCTCGTGCGCTCCCCATTGCATCCACAACATTAAATGGCTCAAACGCCCTACAAGATCCACGGCTTAGATTCTTGTCATGCTGAAACAAAAACACCGGTCTTACGTATTTTTCTAAAAGCTTATTTGCCACAATCCCCAGAACTCCCGGAAGCCAATCTTTCGCTCCTTCAACAATAATATGAGGAACCGATGGGTATGTGCCGATGCGCCCTTCTATTTCTTCGACAATTGCGCCAACTGCTTCCTGGCGTTCACGATTCTTATCTTCAAGACGCCTCGCGAGTGCCTCCGCCTCTCCCTCATCTTCGGTAATAAGGAGCTCAAAGGCGGTATTCGCATGATCCATGCGGCTTGCCGCATTGAGACGAGGCACAATGATAAATCCAAGACTATACGTATCAAGGTTAGTGATGGGAATTTTACACTCCGGGTCAATAGTCTTTTGAAGCTGCGGCTTGAGCCCCGCAATACGCATGAGTGCGCGGAGTCCCGGACGTCGTGTTTGGGCAAGCACGACCAAGCCATATTTTACAAGTGTTCGATTCTCCCCAAGAAGCGGCACGATATCACCAACCGCCGCAATTGCGACAAGATCAAGGTACCATTTTTCATATCCTTTCGGTATATCTTTCGTAATGGGTAATGGTGATTTAAGGAGAGCCTCTACAAGCTTAAATGCAACTCCCGCGCCTGAGAGCCATTTGAAGGGATAGGTGTCATCCGGCCGCTTTGCATTCACGAACGCATCTGCCTTGGGTTTTTCAGCATGTACCACATGATGATCAAGAATAATAACCCGCATGCCGAGCGACTTTGCAAGATTCACCTCCTCTACGTTCGTCGTCCCACAGTCAACCGTGATGAGGAGCTTCGCACCCCCTTTTGCAATCTCTTTGATTGCCTTCTCACTAAGACCGTAGCCTTCTTTATTCCGATCGGGAATATACACCGACACATCCCCGCCAATAGTTTTCAAAAAATGATGAAGGATTGCGGCACCCGATATACCATCGTGATCGTAATCCGCAAATACATGAATCTTTTCCTTTTTTTCGAGTGCGTGTGCGACAAGCTCCACTGCTAAGTCCATATCCAAATATAAAAGGGGGTCGTGGAGATCCCCTTCATAATCAGGATTAAAAAATTCATCAATCGCGCCCTGATCCCGCAACTTACGATTCCAGAGAAGCTGGAGGGAAAGGCGTGAATGCTCTGGAAATTCGCTCGAGAAAGACTCGGGTACTTTTTCTTTAAAGCGCCATACTCGTTCCATGTAATATCCCCTCCGCTACACTCGTGAATTCACCTTCCCACACTGCGTGCAGACCGCATCAACCTTGAACATTCGTTCTTTGGGGAAGTATTCAATCGCAACTACAAGCTCTCCATCGCAGGAGGAACATGTGTAGGTGGACTCCACGCCCAACATTTCGGCAAATGCGCGCGCATCGAAACGATCTTTCCCAACCACAACTTGATAGATGTAGCGCTTCCCGAGGACTCTGTGCACTCGCTCTACCGCTTCTTCAAACGATATCTCCCCTCTTACTATGAAATCGAGTACGCCAAGCTCATGTGCCTTATCAAGGTCTTCCTTTCTTCCAAGATGAGAAGAGATGACTACCGGCAAGCGTGCCGTCTTCACATTCTTTCGCATTGCCTCGATTAAATCAAAGCCTGAAAAACGAGGCATAATGATACCGGTAAAGACCACGTCGGGTACATGTTCTGAAAGCACCTCTAACGCCTCGAGTCCGTCTTGTGCTTCGAATACCTCAAAACCAGATTGACGGAATTTCTCAGCATACGAGGTTCGCACGTCCTTATCATCGTCAACGATGAGAATAGATTGTTTTTGTTCGGCCATCTTAAGGTCTACAGTCGACAGTCTATTGTCTACAGCATTCTCGTTTCAAAAAACGAAAAATAAAAATCAGTGCTGTGGCCAATAGTCTGTGGTCTGTGGTCTAGTGATTAAGGGCTTCGATGCCGGGTAACTTTTCCCCTGCGAGGAATTCCAGCATTGCACCCCCACCAGTCGATACATAGTCTATTGTATCAATAACATGCATTTCTTCCAAGATGCGAATGACATCGCCCCCGCCCACCACCCGAAACGCAGCTGCATCACAAACGGCATCGGCAATGTGCTTGGTACCCTCGGCAAATGCACGCACTTCGAAAAGACCCACAGGCCCATTCCACACCACCGTCTTTGCGTTCTTTATGATCTCGGCGTATTCACCCCGCGTCTCGGGGCCAATATCGAGAATCATCTCATCCTCTCCCACCTTGCCGGGGGCAGTAACATGCATCTCACCACTCCCGCTCATCTCCCGTGATACCACCACATCAATCGGAAGGTGGAGTTTGGTATTGAAAATATCAATGCCATTGAGAATTCCTTTATTAAATGCTTCACTTTTCGATTTACCAATCGTAAGTCCTTTTGCAGAAAGGAGGGTGTTCGCAATAATCCCGCCAAGCATAATGTGATCTACACGAGGTAAAAGGCGGGAGATGGTCTTCAATTTGGTTGCGACCTTCGCACCTCCCATGATAACAACAAATGGACGAGGTGGGTCTTTCTCGAGCCGTGAGAGCGACGCAATCTCTTTTTGAAGGAGAAGGCCCGCGTATGAGGGGAGAAACCGGGTAACGGCATCCACCGACGCGTGCGCGCGATGGGAAACACCGAATGCATCATTTACATACACATCACCAAGTGCCGCAAGTTCTTTTGCAAATACCCCATCATTCTCTTCTTCACCCGGATAGAATCGTATGTTTTCAAGCAGAATAACACTCCCCGGACGAGCCGCCTCTATCTTCGCTTTCGCCTCTTGAAGACGATCTTTGATGAATACAAGCTCATCGCCAAGAAACTCTTGAAGCTTTGTTACAATTGGCTCAAGAGTAAACGTTTCATTCCACTTTCCTTCGGGACGGCCGAGATGCGAAATAATAATGACGGCGCGTGCGCCGCTATCTTTCAACAAGGTAATGGTGGGGATAACCGCCCTGATTCGGAAATCTTCACGAATCACACCGTTCTCTATGGGGACGTTAAAATCTGCTCGAAGGAGCACCCGTTTCTCTTTGATATATGATGCATCAACTACACGCATGGCATGTGGGTTTCAAGAAAATAGTAATCCGAGTAGAATGGGATTGTGGAGGAAAACACACAAAAAAATATTCTCGTACTAGGAGGCGGGTTCGGAGGCCTTCATACGGTGTTACATCTTGAACGGCTCTTCAGACGAGAAAAGCTCCTTGATACCTACACGCTTTTCCTTGTCGATGAGAAAAACTATCATCTCTATACTCCGACACTCTATGAAATTGCAACAACGCTTGAACTCGATACCACAATCGAAACATTAAAGAGTGCGGTAACTATTCCGTTTCACGAAGTCCTCGAAGGAAAAAACATTGAGTTCATAAAAGCCGAGGTGCGCTCCGTTGATATTCAAGGAAGAACAGTATTGGTCAATAAAGGAACGGAACTCGAGAAGGTGCCGTTTACCTTCCTTGTGCTCGCGCTTGGCTCGGAAACAAACTATTTTGATATACCCGGTCTTCGCGAATATTCCCTCACGCTCAAAAACTTGGCAGATGCGTTGCGCCTTAGAAACCGTGTCCATCATATCTTTCTCTTCGGCGAACCCCAGACGTTTATCATTGGGGGTGGCGGCACTACGGGCATAGAACTTACGGGAGAACTCACCGGATATGTGAGACGTCTTGCCAAGACCTATAACCGAAGGGAGAAGGATACAAAAATCGTGCTTGTAGAAAGTGCGGATCAGATCCTCATAGGATTTGAAAAATCAGTTGTCCGGGCTGCGCACAAACGCTTGCAAAAACTCGGTGTTGAGATACGATGCAACACCCGAATTGAAGAAGCGCGGGCGGGAGAAGTAAGGATCAAAAACAGTACGACTGGTGCCAAAGAGTTAATTCCCGCCTCCACACTCATATGGACCGGGGGGATTAAGGTGAACCCTATTATCGAAACGCTCACCGTTGCAAAGGATAAAAAAAATAGATGCCTTATCAATACGTTTCTTGAAATTGCAAAGGATAGTGAGTCAAAAGACGGGATTCTAGGACCCCTCGAGAGTCATCCCCATATCTACGCTATTGGCGATAACAGCTGTTTCTACGATGCGAAAACGGGTTTCCCTGTCCCCGCAAACGCACCCTACGCGATCACCCAAGGTGAGATTGCCGCAAAAAATATTCTCGCCGAGATTCAAGGAACGAAAAGGAGAGTGTTCCAACCGAAGCGTGCTCCCTTTATTATCCCCATTGGAGGAAAATACGCGATTGCCGATTTAGGATTCATCCGCTTCAAGGGTATTAGTGCGTGGGTGTTAAAACAACTTGTTGAACCGAACTATTTCCGACGGATTCTCCCGTGGCATAAAGTCATTCCGCTCTGGCTTAGGGGCCTTTGGCTTTTCATAAAGAACGATTAGGGAACAAGGCTCTTCACAATCTTTGTAAACTCTTTTGAGTTGAGCGACGCCCCGCCAACAAGCAGCCCCTGCATGCCTGCTTCATGTATGTAGCGTACCGCGATCCTCGAGGTCACACTCCCGCCATACAGTACGGGGATCGCATCACCGCGTCGCTTGCCAAAGGTCTCTATCAAAACGCGCTTGATGAAAAGTTTTGCTTCGAGCGCGTCATGGGGCTCGCATGGATTTCCAGTCCCGATTGCCCAGACGGGCTCATACGCAATGATGATGTTGTTGAGCTTCCGTTCGTCGAGACCCGCAAGCCCCTGTGAAATTTCCTCGCGAAGCGCCCTCCCGATCTGATCTCGTTCTTCTTCCCGCTCGCCAACGCAAAATACTACTTTGAGCCCCGCCTTCAGCGCGGCTTTTATTTTTTTGTTCGCCATCGCCTGCGTTTCCCGCAAATTGAGTTCGCGTTCGGAGTGCCCAATAATCACATACGAACATCCAAGATTCCTGAGCATCCGCGGCGAAATCTCGCCGGTATAGGCCCCTTTTTCTTCCCAAAAACAATCTTGCGCGCCGAGCATAATCCCTCTGGCCCCCTTCGCAGTTCTGATGCCTTGTAAATATACAAATGGCGGCGAGAGCACAACTTCCGCATGCTTACTTCTCTTCAACCCTTTTCTCAGAGCAGAAAAAAGCGCCTCCGCCTCCTTCGAAGTCTGGGGATTCATTTTCCAGTTTGCGATAATAAATAACTTGTTCATGGATTTACTCCCAGGTTTCTTATATGTAAATGTCGCCTTACCCACCACACAAGGAACAACACCGCAATAAGCCCGATCAGAAAATCAAATTTTCTAAAATAACTTTCGAGCGTCCTCCAGTTCTCGCCCATGATGATACCCGCCTGTGTAAGAACATAGATCCACGGCACGGATCCTACAAACGTATAGAATGAAAACTTTTTAAAGTCCATTCGTGAAACGCCGGCAGGAAAAGAAATGAAGGTGCGCACCGCGGGGAGCATACGCGAGAGGACGACGATCGCCTGACCGTATTTTGAAAAAAGCTTATCCGCAAGCTCAAGATCGCGGTGCGATATCAACACCCAATTTCCATATTTCTCCAAAAATTTTCTCCCGCCCCAGTACCCCACTCCGTAAAGAATGATTGATCCAACAAGATTCCCAAGTACGCCCCAGAACACCACCCAGAAAAATTCGAATCGTCCCTCAAAGACCAGAAAGCCGGAAAAGGGCATGATAATCTCTGATGGAATCGGGATCGCGGCGCTCTCAAGAAGCATAAATAAAAATATGCCGAAGTACCCCAGTGAAGAAATAGTGGTAATCGTAAAAGAACTGATGAGCTGAAAAATCTCGTACATCAAATTCCAAATCCAAAGCACTAAATCCTAAACAAATTCAAAATTCAAATGACATAAATTCGAAACCGCCATCTTGATTATTTGAATTTTGAATTTAGATGTTGTTTAGAATTGAGATATTAGAATTTATGGTTTTCATTTCTGTTTTCGCAGAAATGCTGCCGCATCTTCGTCGCTCTCCTTCGACAAGCTCAGGATCGCTCTCCAGAACCCCTCGGTTCTGGCCCCTGCACCTTGATACAAGGTGCAGGGTGTTTCCGCAACGGGAAACTACCGTTTCCCGACCCCTTCCCCCGAAGATGCGGCATCATTTCTGTTTTCGCAGAAATGCTGCCGCATCTTCGGGCCGAATGGCGGATATCTCAATGCCTGTTGCGATCTCAAATCCCGCCCAAATGGCGGTCTTCGGAAGAATCTCGACATGCCAGTGATAGTAACGGTAGTTATTCTTCCCATCGGCGGGAGCAGTGTGGATGAAATAGTTGTAATCGGGATTATTGAGGCCTTTGAAGAGTTTGTGGAGACTTACGCGAAGTGCACGTGCGAAAAGTTTCCGCGACCCCCCGCTCATGAGTTCGAAGTTGGCGCTATGTATTTTTGGAGAGACGACCACCTCGAAGGCGCTCCGTGAGGTGTAGGGGCAGACCGCAAAAAACTCTTCGTTTTCATAAATAATGCGCTCCTGTGCCTTTAGTTCAAAATCAATCATTGCACAATGCACGCAATGCTTATTTTTTTTGAAATACTGCTCTGCGCCCGTAAGGCTATCCCTTACATCACCGGGAATCACAGGAATTGCGATAAGCTGTGAATGGGGATGGTAGAGGCTCGCTCCTGCTTCCTTACCATGGTTGTGAAAAATGGAGATATAATCCACGCACGCCTCGTTCATGAGCGCGAGGTACCGTTCCTGATAGGCGCGTATGAGAAGCTCCGCCTCCTTATCCGAAAACTCTGCAATGCTCCGATTGTGGTCATGCGTGACAATCACTTCATGAAACCCAACCCCGTCAAGCCGCGTATAGGGGCCATACGTTGCGGGAATCGGACAGACGTACGAGGGACTAAATGCGGGAAATTTATTGGGGAATACCTGAAGGAACCAATCTTTTTTTGCCAAGGGCGGCGGCAAGACAAGAAACGGATTATCATTCCCGGATTTTTGAGGATTTTCGAACGGGCAACCTTTTCTGGGTTGATACCACCGTTTCTCGGCTTCGCGAATAAACGCGTGGGGACGTTTCGCGCGCCCCGTTGCGATAACAACCCAGTCGCCACTCACCACGTCTTGGCGAATTTCGGAAATTGTTTGGTGGCGTGCTGTCTTCTTCATGAGGTGGTGGTTTTCGTAAGATTATACTTATTCATCCAGAGGTTCATCCGTACACGAAAGAGTTCCCGGAATGTGTTGAGATATCCCTTGAGCGTTACCTTTGACTCGGCGTCATTCTCCCAGATAATGGGGACTTCTTTAATGAAGAAACCGAGTTTTCGCGCAAGCGCGAGCGCCTCAAAATCAAACCCCCAGCGATCAATGAGGGTTTTGGAGAAAATTTCTTTTGTGGCAGTGTCAGTAAAGAGTTTAAATCCGCACTGCGTGTCCCAGATGCCGGGAACCGCGATCATTTGAATGAGAAGGTTGGAGAGCTTGCCGAATATCACCCGAGGCAGGGGTTGAGCTACTTTCACCGCGCTCTTTCGCAACCCCCGAGAGCCAATCACCACGTCGTAGCCGCTTTGCCCCCCAAGCTCTAATGGATCTTTTTCCGCCCTTGCGATACCTTTTGCAAATGGAAGAAGCTTCTCAACCTGATCAATAGAGGTTGAGTTATCCGCATCGGTAAAGAGCCGATATTTTCCTTTTGCCGCTAACATCCCCTGCCGCACCACCCAGCCCTTACCATGGTTCTCTTTGTTATCTATACAATTGAGGTTTTTGATAAGGTCTTGCTGAAATTTTCGAACAATATCAGCGGTAGTGTCGGTTGAACCGTCACTTACCACCAGTACTTCATATGCGGTCTTGCCAAAACCGTTTTTTGCCGCAATTGTGCCAAATTGCTCACCGCGAAGATAATGATCAATCGCAACAAGCGTCTTAGGGATACGCCGTGCTTCGTTGTAGGCGGGAATAACGACGGAAAGAAAGATTTTGTCCATCACTCTTATTGTACCAAATCAAGACCAAAACAAAAAGAACATCCCCACCAACCAAGAACTCGCCTCGGTAGTAGAACAAAAAACATTCGTTTCTAAACTACGGATGTTTTGTGTGTGAGTTTCCTCCGGTACCCCCTAGTTGCTAAAAATGTGAAGGCCCTGGTTCACTTTTGTGAACCAGGGCCTTAAGGGTTCAACCCCTCGATTTTACTCAGGGTTGCCCTGAGCATGTCGAATGGGCAAGAAACCAAGAGTATCCAAGTTTCAAGAATCCCAAGTACCGAAGCTACTTGCTGACGGCAAGGAAACGATAGAGCGAGAGCCACTCGAAGCCGAACCAGAGCAGGTCGGCGACCCGACCGCAAGCAAGCTTACAGAGCACGGGCACGTTGCGGCGGCCATTCGAGTTCTGCCAGACCGAAGCGAGTGCTATGATCTTGAACTGCCGCTGAAGGTTCCGGGTTTCTGGATTTACACCGAATGCGAGGAGTTCCTCGATCGTTGCGGGGCGAAGGCCCTGCGTATCGAGTTTCTTGATTACTGCATCGCTCGTCATCACCTTGTTGAAGCGAATAAGGTGCAGCTCGACGGTGTCCGTGCCGCGGCGCGTCGGCGGGAAGTTCCGGCTCGTGAAGTTCTCGTCCGCCCAGTCGTAGTCCCCCGCCTTGAGTGCTTTCTCCACGCTTTGGCCGTAGTTGACCTTGAGCGTAAAGACGGTGCTTTCGTGCGCGGGGAGCTTCTGCTCGATGATACGCTGAAGGTTGCTCGAGACATACTCTGGCTCGATGGTTCCTTCCCGTACCCGACGGAATACATCCGCCCATTGCCGTGAGATCTTTCCGAGCTGCTCGTCTGTGACGTGAGTCATGACGAACTCCTTTCTTTGACTTCGCGCCAACCTTGGAATGCCCAAGACTTCTGGGACGCGGCCATCCCTACTCTTTTTCAGAACAGCGTCGAGTACGTAAGTTCGTTATGTACTCGACGCTGTTCTGAAGTTGGCAAATAACTTTTTATTATTATAAAAGGTCTCGGATTTTCTTTATATCAAAATTATAGCATATCGTTAATATCCTGTCAATACATCTCGCCCATTCTTTGTGACCGCCACCGTGTGCTCAAAATGCGCGGAGAGCTTCCCGTCTTTTGTCTCGAAGGTAAACCCGTCGTTTCCCTGTTTTATATGCCAATCGCCCTCTACCACCATGGGTTCAATCGCAATGACCATCCCCTCTTTAAGTTCAAGCCCGGTGCCTGCTTTTCCATAATTTAAGACGAGTGGCTCTTCGTGAAGTTCCCGCCCGATCCCATGCCCCGCAAGATCCCGTACCACGCCGTACCCGTAGGGTTCTATAAATTTTTGTATCGCCTCGCCTATATCGCCGAGTTTCGCTCCCGGCTTCACTGCCGCAATACCAATCTCAAGCGCCCGCCGCGTCACTTCGATTAATTTTGCCGCCTCTTCTCGAATATTTCCGATCCCCACGGTAATCGCCGCATCCGTATGGAATCCTTTATAGAAAACGCCGAAATCAAGACTCAAAACATCGCCGTCTTGTAATATCTTTACCGGCAAGGGGGGCGTATGGACAATCTCATTGTTCATCGACGTACACACAACCGCGGGGTAGGGGCGTTCTGCCCCTGTCGGCGTATAGCCCTTAAAGGAAGATGTGGCTCCGTATTTCGCAATGAGTGATTCAGCACGGTCATTCAAATATTGCGTGCTCACGCCGGGCTTCGCTTCTTTTTCTAGCACATCCAAAATAGCGGCCGTGATCCTGCCGCCCTGTCGCATGATTTCGATTTCCTCTATTGTCTTTATAGGTATTGACACAAAATTAATTATGAGGTAAGATGTGATGTCCGTCAAGAAGCAATGCGCTTCTCCGGACACTCGCTCGATAAAGCGAGTGGAGCAATGCGCTCTTTGAAAATCTATCTGCGGAGGTAGAAACAATGGAAAACACCCAGAAAAAAGAGTGGTCCGCCGAAGAACTCCTCGAGAAAGCAAAGCCAGCTATTGAAAACGACGCACTCCGTAACATCGCGGCAAAGAGCCGAAGCCCGAATAGGGCAGCGGAGGAAGCGGAAAAGCGGGGATTTAGCAAGGAGCTGATCCAAACATGCAGATGGCTTGCGATTCTCAAACGAGACTACCCTACGATATTTCGATCAACCGTCCCACGTAAGAATCGAAAAGAAGTTCGAAATCTTGGTGCATCTTTCGAAACAAGCGTCACATTCAATTTCAACTACAGCCCCCGTAAGCATGTAGAACTTGCGGAGCTTAAAGAATCGATCAGAAATAGCCGAGAAAGATTACGGGCATTCGCCACGCTCATACACGACAATTTGAATGGGGTTTTCAAGACTTCACCAATCGGTGTAAATTTCTCGCTTGAGATGCCGCTTAGATTCGGGATTGTTGCTAAAGATGGAAAACAGTATATCGAGATCCGAAGCCGCAATCAGCGAGGCAGAATACTACGAGACAATGGAATCGGTTTAGGCGCCCAATCAAGGGAGGCCGGAAGCCCCGCATTGAGATACACACAAGCACGATTCAAGGCGGAATGTTTGATTGTAGACCTGTTCCCAAAATGGAAAAAGGCATACGAGCACCGCTACACCGATCGCGGAGTCTGCTGGGTACACGAGAATTCTCCTCGTCCGTTGGTGTTTATTGAGCTCCGAAACTGGGTCGATCCATCGATTACAGAAGACGAACTAGTTGGCTTTATTGAGCTTGCCAACAAACGAGTGCACGAAGTCGTTGATAAAGTTTTAAATCAAAGGACATAAATAAACAAAGTGGCTTACATAGTAAGCCACTTTTAGTTATCTTGCATGGTTCTTATGATGTCACGAAAGATTTGGTCGGATTCTCTTTCTCCATTGATTTGGCGGAGGAGATGTTTTTTCTCAAAGAAATCTATTGCTTCCCTCGTTTCATTCTCGAATATTCGGAGACGCTCTCGAAACACTTCCGGACGGTCGAGAGGCTTTTGGGCGAGCATACTGCCGCACGATGCATCGGTGCAGATTGAAGAATCGGCTAATATGGTTTTGGGATACGTTTTCTCGCATGCAATACATACAAGCCGCAACGATATGCGCTCAAATGCCGTCTCAGCGCTCACCTCAAGATGAATGGGGAAAACGCGTGTACGACCGAATAGATTTTCAAGGGTTGGGAAAAGCAATTCTGCTTCTTCCAGACTCCGGGGGGATCCGTCGAGGATGATTCCCGGCGTCTCATGAAATACGCGCTCGATCGCATTATTCACCCAACGCGAAACGAGTTCGGGATCTACAATTTTTCCCGCATCATACCGTTGCCGTTCCTCATCAATGCGCGGATCTCTCCCCAAAGGAACACTATGAAAAACATCCCGAATAATTCGGGATGTGGTAAGGTGCAAAAAACCATGGTCTTTCGCAAGAAGTGAGGACTGGGTTGTTTTTCCTGAACCGGGAAGCCCAAGAAAAAGAACGGCTGTTTTGTTGCGTTCGATGTACGCCAAAATATACCGGGTATCAAAGTATCAAAGGTCTCTCCCCGACTCTTATGATACGTTTGATGCCCTATGTAATACCTTTACAATGTCATTCCACACCGCTTCAATTGACTGTTCGCCATTCACCCGGTGAAGATTGCCCTTCAGCTCGTAGTACCGAATAACGGGGCCAACTTCTTTGTCAAACCACGCAAATCTTGTCCTTATCGCGCTCGGCACATCGTCAGAACGAGTTTTGAGTGCCCCGCCGCACCTATTACATTGCGCGAGCGATTTAAACTCGCCTATGTATGGAATAATCGCGCCGCACCCGGTACAGATGCGCCGTTTCGTGAGCCGCTCCATTGCCTCCTTGGCGCTCACGTCCACAAGGATAACAAATGGCGTACCTCTCCCCACCCACATAAGCACTTCATCCAAGAGCTCTGCTTCAGAGAGTTTCCTTGGGCTTCCGTTAAAGATGAGGCCATTCGTTGGTTTGAGCCCCGTAAGCTCCCGTATCCAGAGGAAAGAAACAAGCCATGTGGGCGCGAGCTTCCCTTGTTGCAACTCACTCTGCAACTCTCTTCCAAGAACCGACGGTTCGGCTGCAATCGCGCGGAGACGCTCGCCGGTGATAAACGTTCTGAATCCCGTTTCTTTCTCAAATAATCGAACCTGCGTGTCCTTCCCTGACCCAGAACGCCCAAGGAGAATGATAGTAGAAGGATATTTCCTTTTCATAATGTTGTAAGAACCTCCTCAATCTCTCGTATAAGATCATCTGTATCTTCAAGCCCCACCGACATCCTGATGAGTCCCGGGCTAATACCTGCAGCGAGCTGTTGTTCGGATGAAAGCTGGTGGTGAGTGGTAGATGCGGGATGAATTGCGAGGGTCTTCGCGTCGCCAAGATTTGCAACGTGAGAGATAAGTTTCAGGTTATTAATGAACTGTTTCGCCGCATCGTACCCGCCCCCAAGCTCAAACGACATGAGGGAACTGGGGCCTGCCATTTGACGTTTCATGAGCTCATGGAACTGATTTTGGGGAAGGCTTGCATGACGCACTTCTCTCACTTTCTCGTGACCCGCAAGAAACCCGGCAACACGTGCTGCATTCTCGCAGTGTTTCTTCATGCGAAGCGGGAGGCTTTCGAGCCCCAGAAGAAAAAGCCACGCATGAAATGGCGCAAGGCTCATCCCCAAATCCCGAAGCAGGGTACTCCGTATGAGGTCGAGTTGCGCTTTCCCCCCGAGAATAATCCCGCCAAGCGCAGTACCCGAACCGGAGATATACTTCGTTGCCGAGTGGACCACAAAGTCTGCACCGTGTTCGAAAGGCCGCTGCAGCGCGGGAGTTGCGAGGGTACTATCAACAACGAGGGGAATCTGCCGCGCATGCGCACATTCGGAAAGAGATCGAATGTGGAATATCTCTGCGGTAGGATTTGCGGGTGTTTCAACGAAAAGGAATTTCGTATTCGGCGTTATTGCACGTTCCCAGTCCTCAATGCTGTGGGGGTTTTCGACAAAACGTACGGAGATACCAAAACGGGGAAGCGTTTCGGCAAAGAGATGGAATGTGCCGCCGTACACCCGATTCGAACTTATCACATCGGCGCGGGGGGATGCAAGGTGTGTCGCTAATAAAAAAATGGCGGCCATCCCGGAGCTTGTCGCAAGCCCCGCTTCCGCATTCTCAAGTGCAGCCATTCTTTTCTCGAAGATTGCAACGGTGGGATTACTGATCCGCGAATAGATGTGCCCGTCTTCCTCAGACGCAAAGAGTTTCGCCGCGTGGTCAACATCGCGAAAGAGATGTGCAACCGTCTGGTAGATGGGCACCGCCCGCGACCCATGCTCACTTTCAGGATCGTATCCTGAATGAATGCTTTTCGTATCGAAGTGCATACTCTATTTATACCAAATATCATGCAACTAAAAAACTAGTCGGTGAAAGGACACCCAAAATGAGAAGCTCTCTAGCTTCAAGCAGAGAGCTTTTACATTTCTTTTTTCTCTCTTCCCCTTCTTTAAGATAAAAGGATAAGGATTTTGAAAAGCGTCTCGGAGGCCGA